>DATFQK010000035.1:0-10237 GCA_035264345.1 Gemmatimonadales bacterium
CTTCCACGGCTTCGGGCGCGATCAGTCCGTTGGCTCGGTAGCTGGTGGTGGCGTAGGCATAGCCCAGCCCAGTCATCAGCGACGAAGCGGACTGCCCTCCTACTACATCCTCGGGCAGCGCCAGCTCCTCCTGGGGTGCGACGTATCCGTGGGCAAACAGCACCAGGTCGCCGTTCCACTCGTCCGGAAAACAGATCCGGTATAGCGCACCGTGGGCTAACGAGCCGTCGGTACATCCGGCCACCGGCGCCTGCCCCTGGTCGACCGGAGCCTCCGGTGGAGGTGGGTTTGGTCCGGAGACCTCCTGATCGGAGGCGCCACCACAGGCAGCTATCCAGGACGTCGAAATGAGAACGGCGCCCGAGAACAGGCGCCGGAGATTGTCCGGGTTCCTCTTCACCTTGCTGTACCTCCCCATCGGGGCGCGATCTCCAGATCGAGCCCGACCTGATCGATAATGCGCTGCACCACGAAATCTACCAGTTGGCTGACCTCGGCGGGCCGATGATAGAAACCGGGAGAAGCCGGCAGGACCACGGCGCCGGCTTCGGCGACCGCGAGCATGTTCCGGAGATGTACCACCGAGAGTGGAGCCTCCCGGGTGACCAGAACCAGCTTCCGCCGTTCCTTGAGCGTCACGTCCGCGGCCCGCTCAACTAGCGAGCGGCTGGTACCGGCGGCTACGGCGGCCAGCGTACCCATGGAACAGGGGCAGATGACCATGCCGGCGGTGCGCCTCGAGCCGGAGGCCGGGAGCGCTCCGCGATCACCGTCAGGGTAGCTCACCACGGAGGACCAGTCGCCTCCCGTAGCCTGGCGCAATCCATCCAAGGACCCGATCGCACACTCCTCCTGCAACAGCCTCATCCCATGTTCCGACGTGATCAGCCAGACAGGTATCCGGTTGCGAGCCAGGATCTCCAGCAGGCGCACCCCATACGGAGCGCCGGAGGCTCCGGTCAGTGCCAGCACCAGCGGTAGCGGAGTCGTCACATGATTCGGTCGATGAGAGCAAACCCGAACACGACCAGCGACATCACACCATTCATCGTGAAGAACGCCGCATTCAGGCGAGACAGGTCTCCCGGCCGCACCAGATGATGCTCGTACGCCAGAATCCCTGTCGCCACAATCAAGCCGGCGAAGTACCAGGCACCAAACCCCGCTCCGTAGCCGAACAGCGCCAGGGCGGGAATGGTGATGCCGTGGAGGAGTTTTGCCAGCAGAATCGCCCGTGACTCGCCCAGGCGCACCACCGCACTTCTGAGTCCCTCTGCGGCATCGAACCCAGCATCCGGCAGGGCGTAAAAGATATCGAACCCGGCCACCCACGTGGCCACGGCCAGCGTAACAGCCAGGAGGAGCCAGATCGGATGGCTCCACTGCCCGGTTACCGCCAGGTATCCCCCAACCGGCGCAATCGCGAGGCTGACCCCCAGCCAGAGGTGAGGCCACCAGGTGAACCGTTTGGACATGCTGTAGAGCAGAATCCAGGCGAGAGCCAGGGGACTCAGCCGCAGACAAAGCCGGTTGAGCAGGGCGGCGGCGAGGAAAAAGATAACTGACGCCGCAATCACGGAGCCCCAGGCCTGTCCTAGCGAGAGAGTTCCCCGGGGCAGCTCCCGGTTGGCCGTCCGTGGATTCCGCGCATCGAACCCGCGGTCGGCGATGCGATTGAAGCCCATCGCCGCCCACCGGGCCGCAGAGAAAGCCAGCACGACCAGGACAACGGTTCGCCCGGTGACCGGGGCCACGCGGGACGCGGCGAGCACGCCCAGCAGCGCAAAGGGAAGCGCAAAGAGCGTGTGAGGAAGCTTGACGAGGTTGATATACCGCGTGAGCAGGGATTCACCGCGGAAGGTTTGGGCTTCGCGGGCGGGCGGACTGGCGGTCAGTCGGTCAGGCGGTCGAGAACTCACTTGTGTGATCCGCGTGACTTGTCACCGTTGCCCGTCCGACCGTCCGACCGTCTGTCCGCCAAGTCTATCCCCAGCTCCTCCCACATCTCATCCACCCGCCGTTTGGTTTCAGGGTCCATCGTGATCAGCTCGGGCCACTCGCGCTCGAATCCCTCTTCCTTCCACTTTCTGGTGGCATCGATGCCCATCTTGCTACCATAGGTGAAGGCTCGGCTCGAGTGGTCGAGCACGTCGATGGGTCCCATGGTAAAGCGGACGTCCCGTTCCGGATCGATGTTATTGAGCGCGATCCACCAGGCCTCGTCGGGGTTCTGAACGTTCACTTCCTTGTCCACGACCACCAGGACCTTGGCCAGCGACATCAGACCCTGGCCCCACAACGCGTTCATCACCTTGTAGGCCTGACCGGGATATTGTTTGTCGATCGAGACGAACACCAGGTTGTGAAAGATCCCGGCAGCGGGCATGTGGTAGTCCACGATCTCCGGGACCGTGAGCTTGAGCAGGGGCAGGAAGATTCGCTCAGTGGCGTGACCCAGGTAGTAATCCTCCATCGGAGGACGACCGACCAGAGTGGCCGGGTAGATCGGATCCCGCCGCGAGGTGACCGCGGTGACGTGCACCTGCGGGTAATAGTCGGCCAGCGAGTAAAACCCGGTGTGATCGCCGAAGGGCCCCTCGAGCACCAGCGGCTCGGCCGGATCGATGTACCCTTCGAGCACCAGCTCCGCTTCAGCCGGGACGGCCAGATCCGACGTCAGCGCCCGCGCCAACTCGACCGGCTGGCGGCGAATGAAGCCCGCAAAGAGAAATTCGTCGATGGTGGGCGGCAGCGGCGCCGAGCCGGAGTAGATGCTGGCCGGGTCGCCGCCGAGGGCAATCACCACCGGCATCCGTTCCCCCCGCGCCGCCATCTCTCGCCAGTGCCCGGCGCCCACCTTGTGTCGCTGCCAGTGCATGGCGAGAGTGTTCCGTCCCAGGACCTGTACCCGGTACATCCCGACGTTGCGGATGCCGCGGGCAGGATCAGTCGTGATCACCATGGGGAGGGTGATGTACCGTCCGCCGTCCCCGGGCCAGGTGGTGAGAAATGGAATACTGCTCAGGTCGACGTCCTGATCCCGCTGCACCACCTCCTGACAGGGCGCCCGCCCCCCTTTTTGCCGAGGCGGGAACTTGCCGATCTCGGCCAATCTCGGCAGCATCGCCAGCTTGCCGAACAGCCCCTCGGGCACCTTGAGGTTCAACATCTCCGAGATCCGCTCCCCGACCTCGTTGAGGTCAGCCACCCCGAGTGCCAGGTTCATCCGGCGGACCGACCCGAACAGATTGATCGCGACCGGCTGTGCGCTGCGCCGGCCGTCATCCAGCAGCACATGCTCGAAGACCAGAGCGGGGCCTCCACCCGGGCTCTTCATCACCCGGTCGGCAATCTCGGCGATCTCCAGGCGGGCTCGCACCGGATGGGTGATCCGGGCCAGCTCACCGATGCTATCGATGGCCTTGATGAACTCCCGGAGGTTGTCTAGTGCCATGCGCGCTTGGTTCCGAAATTCTGACTTTCGGCTCCTTCGCTTCGCTCAGGATGAGAGGCGATCACTGCTTGGTTCCCGCATAGAGAGCGCACACCCCGCCCATCAGCAGCTCGTACTCTACTTCCATGAACCCCTGGGTTTTCATCCGTCGGGCAAGCTCGGCCGGAGGCGGAAAGACCCGGGTCGACTCTGGAAGCCAGCTATAGGCAGTCGTATGTTTTGAAATCACCCGACCAATCAGGGGCAAAACCCGGCGAAAGTAGAATTGAAAAACCCGCCGGAACAGCGGCTGCGTTGGCGTTGCCATCTCCAGTACAACCAGCCGGGCTCCGGGTTTGAGGACGCGCGCTGCTTCGGCCAGTCCGCCGTCGATATCCACCAGATTGCGGACCCCCCAGCCGATCATGGCACCATTGAAGGTGTGGTCGGGAAAGGGGAGATCGAGGGCGTCGCTGGTGACCGGTACCAGGCGGGGCGCCTTCTTCCGACCCAGGCGGAGCATTTGCGCTACGAAATCGGCGCCGACAATGCTGCCCCGGAATCCAACCGTGCGGGCCAGGGTGGCCCCAAAGTCCAGCGTGCCGGCGCAGAGGTCGAGATAGATTCCTTCCGGAGCCCGCTCCCATCCCAACCGCTTTATTGCGCGGCGACGCCATCCCTGATCGAAATGAAAGCTGATGATCCGGTTGAGGCGATCGTAGGTGGGAGCGATGGCGGTGAACATCGTGCGGACGTACGCCCGCTTTTCCGGACCGCCTGAAACGGGTAACTGACGATCCGAGGCTAACATAGGCGCTGAATGTAGTCTTCGGGCAAGCCCCTTCGCAAGCGGAATGACGAGTGGCCGGTCCTCGAACTGAGTGGGGCGGCCTCACCGACCAGGAGGTGGTGCTCCGGGCCCGCTCGGGTCAGGAGACGGCGTACCGCGAGCTGATCCGCCGCTACGAGCGGCCCATCTTTGCCCTCTTGTTCCGGATGGTCCGGGACCGCGAGCTGGCGGAGGACCTCTCTCAGGAGACCTTCGTCAAGGCGCTCAACGCCATCGACTCGTACCGGCCGGAGTTCAAGTTTTCTTCCTGGATCTTCAAGATCGCGAACAACGCGGCAATCGATCACCTCCGCCGGCGTGAGTTGGATACGCTCTCGCTGGATGGCTCACCTCACGCTGAGACGCCTGAGGCCATGCAGGCCACCGCGCTGCAGATCGGGGCACGGCAGGAGACTCCGCTCGACACGGTAGAAGCCAAGGAGTTGGGGACCGCCATCGAGGCGGCCATCGGATCACTCCGGCCCGAGTACCGCTCCTGTATTTTGCTGCGCCATGTCGAGGGGAGGGCCTACGAGGAGATTGCCGAGATCCTGAACCTGCCCCTCGGCACGGTCAAGACGTACATCCACCGGGCTCGCAATGAGCTGCGGCTTTCGCTCGCACATCTCAAAGAATGAAACCTTCATTTCTCCCTCAACGTAGGAGGGTCCACTTATGACCCGCTCTCCCGGATCGCACCTCTCCGCCGACGAGATCGACGCCTGCCTGATCGGAGTGCCGACTCCCGAAATCCAGCGGCACCTGGATCAGTGTTCTCAGTGCTTCGAACAGATCAAGGTCGATCGGGAGATCGCCGAGCAGGTAGCGGCCCTGCCGCTCATCAGTCCGGCTGCAGGCTTTGCCGACCGGGTCATGGCCCGGGTGGTCGTACCCGATCCTTTTGCTATACGCTCCCTCCAGGCCACTCGCCGCCGCGTCTTTTCCACTCCAAAATCCTTTGCCGCTGCCGCTGCGTTCGCGCTGGTGTTCCTCGGCTCCATGGTCGGGAGTGTGGTCTGGTCACTGGGACATCAGGAGACGCTCGCCTCGCTAGGCTCCTGGCTCTTTGCCCAGGGTGCACAAGCGGCGTGGCTCGGGGTCCAGGGGCTGGCGTCCAACCTGCTGGAGCAACCCTGGTATGGCGGGCTCAAATCGCTCGCGGACAATCCGGGACGGCTGGCCCTGTTCTCTGCCCTGGGATCATTCTCCTATCTGAGCGGGTTGATCGCGTTGCGTCGCCTCCTGGCTGCCCCGACCCAGCAGGTGGCCCATGTCGGCCTATAAGCGCCTTCTCGGGATCCTGGCGCTTCTCACCCTCGCCGGGGGTCACCCGCTCCGTGCCGAAATCCCGGTGGATGGCATCACCAGTCGCGCAGCCGATCTGGTAGATCACATGCTCGGGCTGATCACCGGGTTTACTCAGCCCGAACGCCGGCACCAGCCTCAGTCGCAGGTTCGCCCTCAGGAGATCGCCACCGGGGGAACCACGGTGGATCTCAGCAATCTCAGCCAGCCAACTCTGATCGAAGATCGGCTCGGTTCCGCGCTGAACCAGTCCAGCGGTCAGCTCAGGATCACCATTCCCGGAGGCGGGGCCCGTCGGGGCGACTTCAGCCTGGGCTCCTCGGAAACTCGAAGCGGACATCTTCTCGTCCTGGATGGAACCGCCGACATCTACGGTCATCTGACCGGGAATCTGGTGACGATCAGAGGAGATGTAGTAGTTCATCCCGGCGGGGTGGTCGGTGGTGATGTGCTCACACTGGGAGGACGAGTTCGAGACGAAGGCGGCGAGATCGGCGGTGAGGTCCGCACCCTGCGGTCCACTACCCTTCTCTCGCCGGCCACCCGGCCTGAGCCGGCGCCGCTGAGCGCCTGGCAGAGTGTACTGCGACGAACTGCCGGCGTGCTGGGCGTCTTTCTGGCGCTGACGCTGCTGGGCTTTGGCCTGGTCATGTTCGGGCGACAGAATCTGGAGATCGTATCCGACACCGTGTCTCATTCTTTCGGTCGCGCCTTTGTTACCGGTCTTTTAGGCCAGATCCTGCTGCTCCCCACCTTCGGCATGCTCGTCGTAGGGCTGATTCTCAGCGTGGCCGGCATCCTTCTGCTCCCCTTTGCTATCGCCGTTTTCGCCCTGCTGGTGGTGATTGGAGTGGTCGGCGGGTACCTGGCGGTGGCGCATGCCATGGGCGAGACCTACACCCGCCGCCGTATGGCGATGGGTACCCTGGTTGGCTCTCCCAACAGCTACCGGTATCTGCTGGTTGGACTGGTGGCCCTGAGCAGTCTCTGGGTGGCGTGGGCGCTGTTCGGCTGGGTGCCCATTGCGGGAAGCATCGTGTGGGGTGCCGCCTTCTTCGCTAGCTGGCTCCTGGGTACCGCTGGATTCGGGGCGGCCCTGCTCAGCCGGGCCGGCATCAAGGAGAATTTCGCCGGACGACTGCTGCCACCAGAAGCTCTTACCGACGAATACCTGTGGGCTACACCGCAGTTCGGGGTGCCCGCTGGCCGAAAGCCGGGAACCCGAACGCCTTCGCGCGGACTCTGAGATGCGCCGGAGTATAGCGGTCCTCGGCATGATGCTCTGGGCCGGCCTGGTCCAGGCCCAGACCATGCGCCCATTTGAAACCTTCCGGCAGAATCACGGGGAAACCCGGCTGGGCGCGCGGGTGGAGTACGCTGCGGGAAACCTGCGCCTGCTGCCCGGACAGGCGGACGAGCTCTATCGAATGGAGCTGTCCTATGATGAGGATCGCTACGTTCCGGTCAGCGACTTCAACAACCAGACCGGGGCCGTGTTGCTGGGCCTCAAGCCGGCCGGTCAGGGAGGTGTGCGGGTGGTCTCCCGCAGTCAGTTGAGCCAGCAGGCCACAGTGGCGCTCTCACCGGCCGTCGACCTGAGCCTCGACTTGACCCTGGGAGCGGTGAACGCCGATGTGGAGCTCGGAGGTCTTCGAGTCAACAACCTTCATCTGAGGACCGGCGCCAGCAGGACCATACTGCGCTTTTCCCAGCCCAACGCGGTTCGTTGCGAGCTGGCCGCGATCAGTGCTGGTGCAGCCGAGGTGTCGCTGATGGGACTGGGCAACAGCCGGTGCGATGAAGTGGAGTTCGAAGGCGGCATGGGACGCGTCCTGCTCGACTTCGCCGGCCAATGGACCTCGAGCTCGCGGGTCGAGGTTAAGATGGCCATGGGAGAGCTTACCTTGCGACTCCCAAGGCGGATCGGGCTTCGGATCACGATGGACAGGTTCCTCTCCAGCTTCGAAGCCGCCGGGTTGATTCGGCGGGACAATGCCTTCCAGTCGCCCAACTACCAGAGCAGCACCCGACACCTCGATCTGGATCTCACCACGGCAATGGGCGGGGTGAATGTGGAGTGGCTGGACTAGATTGATTGCATGTCGCCGCTGGAAACGCTCGGCTTTGCGCTCGGCACCTCCTTCGCTTCGGGGCTGAACCTTTACGCCACGGTAGCCGCCGCCGGATTATTCCAGCGATTCGGAATCATCCAGCTCCCCGATAGTCTTCAGGTACTCGCGAGTCCTTTCGTCCTGGCAATCGCAGTCGTGCTGTTCGTCGTCGAATTCATTGCCGACAAGATCCCGTACGTCGATAGCGTATGGGACGTCGTGCACACGTTCATTCGTCCCCCGGCAGCGGCCCTCATCTCGTACAGCGCCTTTGGGCACGTGCCCGAGGAATGGAAAATCACGGCGGCTCTGCTGGCCGGCGGAGTGGCGCTGACTTCTCACGGCGCCAAGGCCACCACGCGCGCCGCCGCCAATACCAGCCCGGAACCGATCAGTAACTGGACCCTCAGCGCTCTGGAGGATGTCTTGGCCGTGTTTCTGGCATGGATGGCGGCCGAGCACCCGATTCTGACGGCAGCGATCGTGGTGGTACTGGTGATACTTGCGGTGCTGTTGATCTGGAAGCTGATCGGCTACGTGCAGGTGCTGCGCGACCGGGTACGGGCATGGAAGACGAGACCGGCCGGTCCGCCCGGCAGCCCCACCTAGCGCCTCCTCAGTCGGGTCTGGCCCGGACCCTCCCTCCCATTCCTACCCCAAGTCGTCGCGCCGCCGAGCCATCGCGCACGGCAATCTCGACTACCCCTCCTGATCCGACGTAGGCCAGCAGGCTTCCGGTCGCGACGTCATTGTAGGTCTGCTGGAGGGGGCCGATCTCCAGTTCGTCGATCTCAACCTTGGCGTGCAACGGTACCAGGTCGGCGGTGAGATTGGTGATCAGACTGCCGAACCGGTCGACGTAGACCACCTCCCCGACTAGCGCTCCGTTCTCCCGATGCGGCGGAGTGTACGCCAGCCGCTGAGGAATGCCGGTGAACTTTTGTCCCAGTGTGGTCAGGGCGGCACCCCTTGCCAGCGCGGCCGCGGCGGGAGCGAACAGGTCCCGGCCATGAAAGGTTCTCGACGCTCCTGCCGGAACCTCGAGTGCAACGGCCTCGACCTCGGCGTCGTGCAGCAGCGGGGTGAACACCCCGTTGTCGGGACCTACAAACCGGTGTCCATGTACGCTGAGGGCCAATGCGGCGCGCGTGGTGCCAACGCCGGGATCTACCACGACGAGGTGGATTGTCCCCCTGGGAAAACGGTGCCAGGTGCGCCCCAGGATGTAGGCGGCAGATCGAATGTCTCCAGGAGTGGTCTCGTGCGTCACATCGATCAAGGTGGCGCCAGGAGCACCACTGAGGAGGACGCCCTTCACTTCGGCGACGTAGGAATCGCCGGTGCCGAAATCAGTCAGGAGGGTGATTACACGTGAGGAACGTGGGGTACGTGAGGAACGTGGGGCCCCCACGTTCTTCACCCTCTCAAGATGGGCAGCGCCATGCTCCGGCCCGCGGTCTTGCGCTGCAGCTGCTCGGCGATATCCCGCAGGCTTTGGGCGGCGGGGCTCTGAGGCTGGGCAATCAGGATGGGCTGACCCTCGTCGGCCAAAACGGCCAGCTGCGGCTGCAGAGGAACGCTGCCGAGCAATGGGACCGAAATCTCTTCAGCCAGGCGCTGGCCCCCTCCCGAAGAGAAGAGCTCGAATCTGCGGCCGGTTTCGGGATCGGTGAACCCGCTCATGTTCTCGACCACGCCGATCACCGGCACACCGACCCGCTCGAACATCTTGGCTCCCCGAAGCGCGTCGCCCACAGCGACCTCCTGGGGCGTAGTCACGATCAGCGCGCCGGCGACGTGCGTGGCCTGAACCAGGGAGAGTTGGGCGTCACCGGTGCCGGGGGGAAGATCGACGATGAAATAGTCCAGCTGGCCCCACTCGACATCCTGGAGAAACTGGTTCACGATTTTCATGATGATCGGACCGCGCCAGATGGCGGGAGCATCCCGCTCCACCAGAAAGCCCAAAGACATGAGCTTCACGCCGTAGGCGTCCAGCGGCTGAATTTTCCCTCGCAGCACGGGCGGCCGATCGAACACGCCGAACATTCGCGGAATATTCGGCCCGTAGACGTCGGCATCCATCAGTCCGACCTGAAGGCCTGCCTGGGTCAGGGCGATGGCCAGGTTGGCCGCGACGGTGGACTTGCCGACCCCTCCCTTGCCGGAGGAGATCGCGATGATCTTTCCCAGATTGGGCTGCTCGGCCGGCTGAGGTGCCGCTGGTGCAGGGGGAGCTCCAGCTCCGGCCGGTGGTCCGTGCGTGGCTCGGGCCGGGCCGGCCGGATTGGTCACGTTGATCTTGATCTCGTCCTTCCGCACGCCGTCGACCGCGGCAACTGCGGTCCGAGCAGCCCGCACCAGGGAGGCAGGATCCTCGGGAGCCAGCAGAAAGGTGAACGCTACCCGACCCTCGCCGGTAACCGTCAGATCGCGGATCATCCCGGCCGAGAGTAGGTCGTTCTCCAAGCGAGGGTTCTGAATCCGGGCCAGCGCCGACGTGACTCGGGCCTCGAGGGAATCGCTCACGGACTAAACTGCCTCCACGTGCTTGACTTC
>DATFQK010000036.1:0-4686 GCA_035264345.1 Gemmatimonadales bacterium
GTGTTGCCGTTAGCCAGGCCCAGACGGACCCGCTGCGATCCGCTCACGGCGTAGATGACCATGTCGGCAAAGCCCCGGTTATCCACCTGCACCATCGCCGGATCATCGGGATCGGCTGCCGGCCGCTGGTTTCGGCCGGCGCACCCAGCGGCCACAATAAAGACGGCGGCACAGGGGAGACAGCGAAGGAGAGAGCGCATGCAAGCTGCCACTGTAGTGCCCTACCGTGAAGAGTTCAGAAGCGCGTTCGAGCAGCTCAATCGCGCCTGGATTGAAGGGTACTTCGTGCTGGAAGAAGCGGATCGTGAGATCTTCCGCGATCCCCCATCCGAAGTTCTTGCGGCCGGCGGCCAGGTCTTCTTCGTGCTCGAGGGAAACCAGGTGCAGGGCACCTGTGCCGTGCTGCGACACAATGGGGAGGATTTTGAGATTGCCAAGATGGCCGTTGCTCCGTCGGCGCGAGGCCGCGGCTACGGAGACCGTCTCATGGAAGCCGCCGTCCAGTTTGCCACCCACGCCGGCGGCAAACGCATCATAATCGTGTCAAACACCGTGCTGGAACCTGCCATCCGGCTGTACCAGAAGCACGGCTTCATTCGGGTCCCGCTCACCCCGGACGAGCGCTACCAGCGGGCCAACATCCGGCTCGAGCGGGAGCTGACCTTTACGGCGCCCGCCGTGCTCCCCGCAGTAGACGAATGATGAGCAGCAGAACCACTGCGCCGATGAAGGCGACGAAGATGGTGCCGGCAATTCCCCAGGCTGGGGCACCCCACCCCATGCGACTGAACAGCCATCCTCCGAACAGGGCACCCAGGATCCCGATCACGATGTCGCCCAGAATCCCGTAGCCGATCCCTCCCATGACCAGTGACGCAAGCAACCCCGCCACCAAGCCGACGATGATCCAGGTGAGGACGTCCATAGAGCCTCGCACCGTAAGGACAGGATGGTGAGGACGGGCGGTGAGCTCTAGGAGTATGCCACTCCAGAGAAAGACCGTCTAGATCGGCGCTGGCACAGCGGCAGACCATGCATTAGCTCTACCTTCTTGGTTTTCGCTTCACACCACCAGCTCACAAGGACCGCACGTGCTCAAGGAATCTCCGGACCATCATGATGCCGATCTCGTGCTCAAGATCTATGACCTGCGACGCGAGCCCGTAATGCGCGAGTCGCGAACGGCCATCAACGCAAAGTTCTGGCCCCGCAGCTCGGAGGAGGCGATCGCAGTGACCGCCAGCGATCACCCGTTGAACCTGGCGTACCGGCAGACTTCAGGCTATTGGGAGATGGTCTATGGCATGGCCCGCCATGGTATCATCAACCCGGATTTTCTGGTGGAGAATAACGGTGAAGGGTTGCTGCTCTACGCCCGAATCGAGCCCTACCTGGCGGAGTTCCGGCAAGCCACGTCACCGACCTCGTTCCGGAACGCCGAGTGGGTGGCAACTCATTCCGCGGTTGGGCAGATGTTGATGGAGCGCTACCGGGCCCGGCTCAAGCGCATGTCGGAGACGCGTCGCTGATCAGGAGCGCTCTCCGGCTGCGGCCTGGACCACGGGGTGCTCTCCCGTATCGCTATCCACGGAGTCGATCCGGATCAGGATGGCGGTGATGTTGTCCAATCCCCCCCGGCGGTTGGCCTCGGCCACCATCTGATCCACCCAGGTCTGGGGGTCACCCTCGGACCGCAGAATATGCAGCAGTTGCTCGTCCTCCAGCATTCCGGTCAGCCCGTCGGATGCCAGCAGGAGAACGTCCCCCTTCTCCAGCGAACCGAAGTAGATGTCCGGTATCACGTCGATGCCGGCACCGACACATCGGGTAATCACGTTGCTGTAGGGGTGCACCCGGGCCTGGTCTGGAGTGAGCAAACCGGCATCCACTTGCTCCTGAACGTACGAATGGTCCTTGGTGAGCTGCTGGAACTGGCCATTGCGGAACAGGTAGGCCCGGCTGTCTCCCACTTGACCGATCAAGTACCGCTGCGGCAGCAACACCAGCACCGTCGCAGTAGTGCCCATTCCCCGCTTATCCTGCTCCGACAGGGTCCGCTCGAATATGGCGTCGTTGGCGGCGCGGATTGCGGTGCGGACCCGCTCGCTGGCCTCTTCGTCGCTCAGGCCCCGGACCGAGCCAATGGCTTGGGACGTGATTCTGACGGCCATTTCACTCGCCACCTCACCGGCCGCGTGGCCGCCCATGCCGTCGGCCACGATGAAGATGCCGTGGTCGGCCAACATGAGGTAGTTGTCTTCATTGCCCGAACGGACGATGCCGACGTCGGTGCGAGCGGCGCAGGTGAAGTGCACGAGACTCCGTTAGTAGGTCGACAACAAGTAGGCGAGAATAGCTATTAAAATCAGCAGTCCGACCACCATGATAGTGGAGGGACTCTTCGGTCGCGGGGATGCCACATGGATCGGCCGACGCGGCCGGGGCCTGGGCTGGGGCACCTCAGCCATCTGCGCCACCGGCTGACTCGGCTCCGCTGGGGTTGCCGCCGACTGGGCTGCCGGGGCAGAGCTGGGAGCGTCAACCTCGACCTGGGCCATCATCCGGGTGGTGTTGGCCTTCGGTGCCGGCACTGACTCATCGAGCGGCTCGAACAAGGCCGACACGTCGCCGAATTTAAGCGTGGTACCCGGCCCCAGCGGGGCCTCTCCGGTCAGCCGCTCTCCTTCGACAAAGGTTCCGTTGGTGGAGCCCAGATCGGTCAGAATCCACACGGCATCCCGTCGCTGCAGCTTGGCGTGCATGGTGCTGACGCTCGGGTCGGCAATGACCACGTCGTTGTAGTCTCCCCGTCCGATATTGGCCACGGGAACTTTGATCGGCAACCGTCGTCCCTTGAGCTCTCCGCTGCGAAACAGAAACGATGCCAATGGCGCAGCCGTTGGCGAGGGCGGGGTGGATGTCCGCTGCTCGGCAGTGGCACTGGCGACCGGAACACCGTGCATGGTGTCGGATAGCCGGCTGGTGGCGCCGGGAGGTGGCGTGGACGGCCTGGGGGGCTCGGAAGCCGGGGAAGCGGCATCCGCGTAAAACCGAAACTCGTCATTGCCGATCCGGATCACATCGGCTCGAGCCAGCAGGTGAGTTTTCCCGCTTCGTTCTCCATTGACATAGGAGCCGTTGACGCTGAGGTCCACCAGCACATAGCCCTGAGGGTCTGACCGAATCTCGGCATGGTGACGCGACACGTCGTTGCCGGTTACCACCACATCCGAGCTCGCGTCTCGGCCAATCCGGAGCGGACCCTGACCCACGTTGTATTCCCGGCCGTCGGTCAGACATACCAGCCGCCCGCCGGTCGTTCCGGCGGCGGGCTTGCTGCTCCTGGGGGGTACCAGATCGGCAAAGGCGCCGGAGTCGAAGAGTTGAGTGCTGCCGCCGCGGGTCGAGTCCACCACCCGGAGCTCGTGCCGGCCGATGCCGATCTTGTCACCGTGCAGCAACGGGGTGGGCTCCGCCCCCAGGCGAACCCCGTTGACCCTCACCTCCGCCTCGGCCGCTACCGCACGAATGGCAGCCGAGCCCGGCTGAGTCGCCTGTACCACAGCGTGCCGCGGCTGCACCCCCTCGCCTTCCAGCACCACTTTATTGTCCGACGCCGATCCGATAGCTGTCTCACCGGCAGCTAAGGCGTATCGCTCGCCACCGATTTCGAGATGGATCATCGATATCCCGCGGGAAAAAAGTCGAATCGGAGAAACGTATCCGCCGGTTTGTAGCGAGGCAAGCGATTCGGTTACGCGATCTTACGGATCTCTTGACCACGCAGCTGCAGCTGATATAGCCGCTGATAGAGGCCCTGCTGGGCCAGCAGCTCCCGATGGCTGCCCCGTTCCTTGATCTCCCCGTGCTGGAGAACCAGAATCTCGTCCGCATGGAGTATCGTGCTGAGCCGGTGAGCGACCACGATGCTGGTCCGCCCCACCATCAACTCCGCAATGGCATGCTGGATCTGGCCCTCGGCTTGGGCATCGACCGAGCTGGTGGCCTCGTCCAACACCAGAATGGTGGGATCCAGGGCCAGGGCCCGGGCAAAGCTCAAGAGCTGCCGTTCCCCGACGCTCAGGCTGCGTCCCCTCTCGCCCAGCTTATGGTGATACCCGGCGGGCAGGCGCTCGATGAACCGGTCGGCACCCACTCGGACGGCTGCCTGTCGGGCCGCTTCCGGTGCAACTGGCGCCCCGAGTGTCAGGTTGTGCAGGATGTCGCCCACGAACAGAAACAGATCCTGCTGCACGAAACCGATATACCCCCGCAGCTCCGAGGTAGAGAGCTGCCGAATATCCAGGCCATCCAGGAGAATGCGTCCCCGCTCTGGATCGTAGAAGCGGAGCAGCAGATTCACGATGGTAGTCTTCCCTGCCCCGGTATGGCCCACCAGAGCCAGGGTCTGCCCCGGCGACGCAGTAAAGCTGACGTCGCGCAGAACCCAGGGACCTTCAGGGGAGTAGCGGAACCAGACGTTCTCGAACCGCACCTCGCCCCTGACTTCCTGATTCAGACCCCACGGACGCTCGGGCTCGAGCACCGTCACCGGCTCGTCCAGCAGCGCGAACACGCGCTCCGACGAAGCCATGGCGCTCTGCAGCAGATTGAACTTCTCCGATAGGTCCTGCAGTGGCTGGAAAAAGCGTCGGGTGAGCTGAATGAAAGCCGCCAGCACACCCA
>DATFQK010000037.1:0-3422 GCA_035264345.1 Gemmatimonadales bacterium
TCGGATGGCCGGGAAAGTGGCCCTGGAAGAAGGGCTCGTTGATGGTCACATTTTTGATGCCCACGATCCTCCTGGTACCCTCGACCTCGATGATCCGGTCAACCAGCAGAAACGGGTACCGGTGGGGAATGACGTCCAGAATCCTGCCGATGTCCATCACAACCCCTCCCACGCGTTGACCGGTGCGGGTGAGCCAGCGAGCCAGGGCAATATTACCCTGATGGCTCGGCTTTGTGGCCACAATATGTCCCTCGATCCGGCCCCCGATCAGCGCCAGATCGCCCAGGATGTCCCCCGCCTTATGGCGGACGAACTCATCCGGCCAGCGCAGCGATCCACCCACCAGCCCGTCGTCCGAGAGCACCAGGGTTGACTCGAGAGCGGCGCCCAGAGCCAACCCCCGGGCCCGGAGCGCCTCTGCCTCACGCAGAAAGCCGAAGGTTCGTGCCTCGGAAATTTCCTGAGCGAAGGCACCGGCGGTCATGTCGTACGAGCCGGTCTGCCGGCCGATGAGTGGATGATTCCACTCTATGGTCGTGGTGATCCGGAGTGATTTGGCGGGCGCCACCACGTAGGACGAGTCACCTTCGTTCAGGTCGAACGCCGTCGGAACGCGGTACACCACGGGATCCCCCGGCTGTTCCGCGATTCCAGCGTCGGCCAGCGCCTTGAGGTAGAGCGAGAAGGAACCGTCTCCAATGGGAGGTTCCGGACCATCGAGCTCGATGGTGAGGTCATCCAGTTGCAGCGCCGCCGCCGCCGCGAGCAGGTGCTCGACGGTCTGCACGATGGTCTCTCCTTCCCCCAGCGCGGTGCGCCGCTCGGTGGACTGGACCATGCTCAGGCGTGCGGGAATGGTAGGATGGTCCGGCAGGTCGGTACGCCGGAACACAATTCCCTGACCGGCCGGACCGGCCCGGCAGACCGCGGAGACATAGGAACCGGTGTGAAGCCCGACTCCGCTGACACACGCGTCGTGTGCGAGTGTGCGTCTAGGCACGCGGCCCTCGTTTGGGCGCCAGCTCCTCCAGCTCGTCCACGATCGGCGCCAGCCGGTACATGGCCGCCTGAGCCCGGAGAAATTGCCGGTGGGGGCGCGCCGGGTGCCCGCTGAAGGACGCGCCCGGCGGGACATCACCGAAAATGGCGCTCTTGGCCGCGATCCTGGCCCGATCGCCGATGACCAGATGATCGGTCACTCCAACATGCCCGGCCAGAATCGCATCGTTGCCCACGCGCGTACTGCCGGCAATCCCGACGCCAGCCATGATCAGGCACCGCTCGCCGATCTGTACGTTGTGTCCTACCTGGACCAGGTTGTCGAGCTTGGTGCCACGGCCGATCACGGTATCGTCGATGCTCCCCCGATCGATACAGGTATTGGAGCCAACCTCTACGTCGTCCTCCAGCACGCAGCCGCCGAGGTGAGGTATCCGGCTGTGCCCCTTGCCGTCGGACAGATAGCCGAACCCGTCGCCGCCGATCACCGCACCGGCTTTGAGCACCACCCGATGACCGATGCGGGTACCGGCGTAGCACACGACACCCGGGCCGAGCACGGCGTCATCGCCCACCACGACGCCGTCGCCTAAAGAGACATGGGCCGCCAGTCTGGTACCCGCTCCAATCTGGACACCTCGCCCGATCACAACGTAGGGTCCGATAGACACGGCTGCGCCGAGCTGGGTTCCGGAGCCGATCCGGGCGGATGGATCGATGCCTGGGCCCAGCGTGCTCGGAGGAAACAGAGTCCCGATGACGCGGACCAGCGCCTTGTAGGGATCGGGTACGACGATGCGGGCGGGAGGGCCACTAAGACCTCCGGCCAGCTCTTCCGGGATCAAGACGGCCCCGGCCCGGGAGGTACTTAGATCTGTGGCGTATCGAGAGGAGACGGCGAAGGACAACGCCTCGGGACCAGCCCGGCTCAGCGGCCGAATCGAGTCGATTCGTACAGCCCCGTCACCAATCAGGCGGCCACCGACGAGATCGGCGACCGCCTGCGCGGTAAGGCCGCCAGCCGTCACGCGACTAGCTGCCCGCTTTGAGCTGCTGGATGACGCGCTGAGTCAAATCCAGCGACTTATCCGCGGTGACGATCCCGTTGTTGGGCGCGCTGACGTCGAAGATCATGGCGTAGTTCCCCGCCGCACGCACGCCCTCGATCACGCTGTTGACCTTGGTCTGAATCGGCTCGAGCAGTTCCCGCTCTCGGGTGGCGGCCTTTTGCTGCAGCTCCTGAGTGCGCTGCTCCAGCTTCTGCTGCTGGGCCTGAAGGTCCTTCCGCTTGGCCGCGCGCTGGGTGGGGCTGAGCATGACCGATTGCTGATCAAAGTCGGAGGCGGCAGAGTCCAGGCTGGCCTGGAGCTTCTGCACTTCCACCCGATAGGTGGCGAGCTCTTTGGTAAAGGTCGATTCGGCTTTGACGTATCCCGGGGTCTGTTTCAGGATCGCCTGGGTATTGACGTAGGCAACCTTGGGGTTCCCGGCCTGCTGAGCAGCGATCGACCCGGTTCCCGCCACCGACAACGCAGCCAACCCCAGCCAGACCCCAACGACGACAAGCTTCATGCTTCACTCCCGATGAAAGGTGCGTACGACTTAGAAGAAGTTCCCCAGCTTGAAATGGAGCTGCCACCCCGGCTTCGGACGCCCAGTGATGTCTACCTTGTCGAAGCCATAGGCCAGGTCCACCCCAATCGGCCCCAGGGGTGAGATGACTGCCGCTCCGAAGCCCGCACCCCGGAACAGTCTGGTCGGATCCCACTGGCGGGCAGAGCGGTAGACGTTACCGGCGTCGAAGAAGGTACTCAGATAGAGCGACTGACTGATCCGGGCCCCCGCTTCCACCGTGAATGCCGCGTAGGACTCTCCGAAGGATCGTGAGCTCGCAGCCGTCCCACCGCCGGCGCTGGGATCGAACCCACCCGGGGTGATGGAGAACTCATCGTAGCCGCGCAGCGGAATTCCGTACTGCACGCCTCCCAAGGCGTACAGGTCCTGATAGAAGGGCCCGGCGTCACCAAACACAAACCCCGATTTCGCGGTCAATCCGAGCACGAACTGGACTCCGGCCCCGAGCTGACCGCCGCCTCCCATGCTGCCCAGCGGTGCATACCAGCGTCCCTCCAGATCTACCTTCTGGAAGTCGCCGGTGCCGCCGAGGAATCCGCCGGTAAGCTCTCCGGCGGCGGTGGTCATGATTCCGCCGGTGGCGAAAGGCAGCCCAACCCGGGTATCCCGAACCAGGCTGGCACCCAAGCTGGACTTGGTGCACCCCACGGGACAACGGAACTGCTGCTGGATATCGGCAGAGCCACCCTCATACCGGATGTCCTGCAGCGAGTATGAGGTGAACAGCCGGGTGTAGCGAGAGCCCAGGAAGGGGAAGCCCAGCTGGAAGCTCCCGCCGGTCTGCTTCC
>DATFQK010000038.1:0-13137 GCA_035264345.1 Gemmatimonadales bacterium
GCATGGCCTCCTTTCGCTCGGCGGTGAAGCGGTCGAAAACCGGCATCCGGATAGTGCGGTAGACGCCGGTCCGGCGGCGGCGGGCATAGCCGTTCGTGCCTTCACCGGCATCCCGGGTAATTTCCGCGACCACCTCCTGCACCATCGGAGCCGCGAGCTTCGAGCGGACCACCAGCGAGTCCGGTCTGGTCCGATCCGATGCGCGGACAGCCGACTTGATCAGCGCGGCCTGGTCTCCGGCCAGCTCCAGCACCTCGCGCACAAAGTTGTAGGTGGCCGACACCCGGGTCCGGAAATCCGCATTGCTGTAGCCCTCGCTCAGAATCGATAGTCGGCCCCGCAGCCCCATCCAGTTGGTCCCGAACCGCGGGCGCGCATCATAGGTCTCCCAGCCCTGAATCAGCGAATCAGGATCCTGATTGCGAAAGTTGCCATAGGAGAATGTCAGCTGCTTATAGCGATGCTGCATTCGCTGACGCAGGCTCGGCAGCATTCGGTCGCGCACCAGGGCCACCGCGGGATTGGAGTTGGGGTTCAGGCCCGGGGCGTAGGTGAGGACGTATCCGTGATAGCTGCCGTTGGTGGTATGCAGATCCATAAAGAGATCCGGGTCCCAGCTGAGAATCAGCGCGGCAGAGCCCCGGGTCTCCGGCGCCTCCATCTTCACGTAGTCACGGTTCAGATTCAGTCCCTGGCCGTTCGTGTTCTGCCCCACCGGCTCCGGCCCATTCTGCCCCGGACGGTTTTGTTCTCCCGCTCCCCAGTGTTCGTTGCCGTCGGTGTTATAGATCGGCACCACCAGCAGCACGATCTTATCCAGTAAAGCCCGGAGCGGGCCCACCGTGAGGTCTCGAAGCAGCATCTGAGCGGCTTCCTTCCCTTCAACTTCGCCCGCGTGAATGTTCGCCTGCAGGTAGATCACCGGCTTGCCCGAGCGTTGGGCCTCAGCCGGGCTACTGGCCATCGGGCGGGCTGCAATCACGTACGGCACCGCTCGCCCTTCTGGGCTGCTCCCCAAGGTCCCCACCCGGAGATCGTCAGTCATGGTCTGCAGAGAATCGAGAAACCCGAGCACATCGGCATAAGATGAAGTCTGCCGATAGTCCGTGCGCTCGGCCCGGGTGGCTTGGCTGGCCAAGGCTGGTGTGAGGCAGGCCCACATCAAAGCCATCGCTCCAATGACGCGCAGCATCAGCGGGGAACTAGGATGCGGGTGGATACAACCTCGGGAAAACCATCGTCGACGGTGAACGTGACCTCGGGGATGAGCGCCTGGAACGTGGGCGAGGACAGTTTCCGATCCTCGGTGCCCCGGTACTTGGCCCAGGCCTTGGCGAGGGTGCGCTCCCGGGGAATAGCCGCCGGGTCATCGGCATGGCGGAGGAGCACCTGAGTAACTCGGGCAGGGTCAGCCAGCGCAGAGGCGAGGGCTCGGACCATGGCATACCCCAGAGCGTGCTGATCGTCAGGCCCCCGCTGGTTCAAGTCGGCTCGCTTCTCCAGTTCACCCAGCCCCAGGATGGGCCATCGCGTGGTGATGGGACTCAGGATCCGCTCCGCGCTCCATTCGGCAAAGCCTTCGGCAAGGTGAGGCTGGATTCCCGGGAGTTGGAGGGAAGGCCGAGCCTTGTCTCCCAATGAATCGGCAAACTCCTCGAGCTGCCGGCCCCGAAACAGAAGATGCTGCCACTCATGAACGATCGTGCCGAGGGCCAGCAGTGGCGAGTAGCCAGGGTCGATAGCGATTGCATTATCGGGCTCGAGAAAGCCGTTCAGGCTCTCCCTGGATTGTCGAGAGACCGTCGTCAGCCGGAGCGTCTCCGTGCCCGTATAGAGCAGGGAAAGGCTGGTATCGCCCTGAGGAAGCCAGCGCAGGGTACGGAGCAGGTCGGGCTGACCATTCTCCCGCAGCCACTCGGAGGCACCGGCGTTGTCCGCGTGGATCAACCGTTGGAAGAGTGCAGGCGGCACTCCATATTGGGGAACGGCCTGCGGGTAGCCGAACCATCGGGTCTCGATCCGGGGCAGCGGCGCATCAAAATTGGAGCCGTACGTGGCGAGCCACTCCTGTCGGACATAGTCCTGAACCGACCTTCCTCCTTTCTCGGGTGCCCAACGCTCCCGTAGAAAGAAGTCTAAAGCATCGGCGTACCACCGCTGCCCTTCGGTGTAACCGTTCAGAAGCAGCAGCACCGCCGCGGCCGATGTCGAGTCCGTTCGCCACAGGGATGCCCTGGCGGCAGCAAAGGCGGTTGAGTCGGTCGCAGCCATCACCGCCAGCCCGTACAGCGCTCGGGGGAGAGCCTCTGGCTCTGATTCCCCCGCGTTCGAACCCAGCCAATGCGTGCCTGCCAGCGCGGGACGAGCTGTCTCCCTGGTGAGCCCCGGCGTTCGGCTGTGAGCCCAAGCGAATGCGGCATCGTGGAGATCTACGATCCACGCTCCCCGGGGCCGGAAGATACGGTCGAATCGGGCACGGACCCTGTCAGATGGAATGGCGTTCCGAATGCTTACGAGGGTGCGCTGGAGTGCTGCTACCATCTCGGTTCGGCGGTACAGTCCCATGACGTGCTGCGATCGCTCGGCCGCGAGCACGTTTCCTCCCAAGGGCTGCACCCCGAGCTGGTGTACCGCTGCCCGATACGCCCGCGTGGCTACCGATTCGGGAGGGACACTGGTTGCCGCACGAAGCCAGGGGCCAGGCAGACGCACGACAGGTCGATTACTTCCCAGGATGATCTGACTGAGGGTGAAGCGAGGGAGCTCGCCCGGGGTCGGGACTGGAGAGGTGGGCGGCGCTTGAGCCGCCCCCGGCACTGTCGGTCCCAGGAAGGCCACAATGGCGAGGAAGACCGGAATCAACCGTACCGACTGCAATGCTCTCAGCAGGGAGACTCCATGAGCGATGAGCCAAAACCGGGGCCCAGGCGCCAGGTACCACCACCCTTGATGGACCGTCTGGGCGAGCTGTGTAAGTCGGGCCGAGATAGCGCCACTTACTTGTGGCAGGTCCCGGACGACGAGAGTGTACGGCGGAAGATCGCCGAGATTCTGGCGGAGATCAAAGTGGAGGCCGCCAAAGGGGGGCGCCAGGAGATGGGGCGGGTGGTAGGAGAGCTGGAAACCGCTCTAGCTGCCTCGCCCAGCCCTCAGCAGGTGGAAATATTGCAGGACGGATTCGACCGACTCACCCGACTGTGGGCTGCCGCCAAGAGCGGTTTGTTCTAGCGATTGGAGCGCGCCTCGCCTACGTCTTCCGGCGATGCGGTAGCGGGGCGGCGCTCTACCAGCTTGGCCTGTACCGGGGCACCCTCGGCGAGACGCTCCTGACCCCCGACCACCACCTGCTCGGTCGACTCCACACCGTTCTTGACTTCGACGAACCCGGGGGTGCGAACGCCGAGCTCCACCTGGCGCCGAGTCGCCTTGCCGTCGATTACCACCCAGACGAAGCTGGACCCCTGCAGTGGCAAGACCGCGTCTTCCGGAATAACTACCGCATTGGGCCGAACGTCCGTGGCCAGCCGGGCTTCGATGAACATGCCCGACTGCAGCTCCCGGCGCGGGTTAGGAACCACTGCCTTCACCATGATGGTGCGTCCCGGCAGTTTTACTACCGGATCGACGAAATCCACCTTCCCGCTGAACTCCCGGCCCGGAAGCGCCGCCACTCGGAAGCTTACCCGCTGTCCCAGCTTCAGCTTATCGGCGTAGCGCTCGGGCACCTGAAATGAGGCCCGCTGCGGAGTGACCGTCTGCAGGGTCACCAGTCGGGTGTCGCTGTTCACGTAGTCGCCCAGGCTCACGAACCGCTGGCCGACGACACCGGCAAAAGGCGCGCGCACCAGGGTACGGTCCAGTCTGACCTTGAGCCGCTCCAGCTGGGCTTCGTTGCTTCGCATCGTCGCTTCGGCCCGCTCCAGCTCGGCCTGCGAGGACGCCTTTTGGCTCAGCAGATCGCGCGTACGAGTCAGCGACTGGCGGGCAAGGTCGCGCTCGGCGGTGATCTCTGCGACCTGGGCCTTCAGCTCCGCGTCGTCGATCTTGAACAAGGCTGTGCCCCGCGCCACCAACGCGCCTTCCCGAACCAGGATCTGCACCAGCCGGCCCTCCACGTCGGGCCGGAGATCGATCGACTGCATGGCCTCGATCTGTCCGGTGGCTAGAATGGCATCAACTACCGTATCGGCTCGGGCGGCCGCGGCTTCGACCGGCATAGCGGGAGGACCTCCAGCTGGTCCACCGCCTTCGGCCGCTTTCCCTTCGGATTCTGCCCGGTTGCAGCTCGCGAGTGCCCCGAGCATCAGCATTCCTAGATAAATGGGCTTCACGGGGCATCCTTGTTCGAGAAGAGACGCCGTCCGAGAATGGCCTCGAGCTGAGCCAGGGCCAGCCGGCTCTGATATCGGGCCTGAACCAGCCCGGCTTCTGCCTCGGCCAGACTGACCTGGGCATCGAGCAGGTCGAGAATCGTGCTGGCCCCGGACCGGTAACGCAGCTCCTGCATCCGATAACTCTGCTGGGCCACAGTCACCGCCACACGGGCCAGCTCCACCGCGGCGATGGCGGTCTCGTAGGTGTCGTACGCGCTGGAGACGTCGCGCCGGACTGCGCGCTCGAGATCTTCCCGGATCGCTCGCGCCACATCCCGGTTGACCCGGGCTCGGCTGACCTCGATTTCCCGCTGTCCGTTGTCCCAGAGCGGAAAGGAGAGGCTGAAAGAGACCGAGGTAATGTTGGAAGCGCCGGGAAAGAGCTGAGTATCGTACCGCTGGTGCAGACCGCCGACTCTGAGGACGGGCAGATAGTCGCCTCGTTCGGAACGGAGCGCGGCATCTGCCGAGCTCTCGTTGGCTCGAGCGGCTCGATACTGTGGTCCCTGGTCCAAACCGATCCTCACGGCTTCGGCCAGAGAGATCGGAAGCGGCGGTGGTGCGGCGGTGTCGGCCGGAACCGCGTCCACCGGCGCAGAAGCGCCGACCCGACGTCCCAACTCCAGTTGCGCGGTGCGGAGGGCATTGCGCTGCCGCAGCCCTTCGACCTGAGCCCGGATGAGCTCCAGCACCAGCTGAAGCGAGTCGGTTTGCACCGCGGCCCCTGAGGTCACCCGCGCCCGAGCTATAGCCAACCCCTGCCTGGCTCGGGTAACGCGTTCCTGGGTTACCCGGGTTAGCTCCTGGTTGACCAGCACATCGTAGTAGCTCGATTCGGTCTCCAGAGCCGCTCGAAAGCGCTGTTCCAGCTCACCTGCCTCGGCGCCGGCGAGATCAGCCTTGCTGCGGGATACCTCGGCGAACTTGCGCAGGCTGAAGATCTCATAGTTGGCGCTGGCCCGGCCCACGACCAGGGTACTGGTGGGATTGGCCGGGTTAGCGGGGTTGAAGAACTCCTGAGAGTACTTGGTCTCATCTATGCCGAGGTCGATGGTGGGAACAAAGAACGCCAGCATCGCCGCCCGCCGACCCCATTCCGCGTTTTCGATCTGTCCCAGCGCCTGGACATAGTCTGGATCCAGACGAGTAGAGCGTCGCAGCGCCTCGGCCAGGGTGATGCGGGGCAGCGAATCCGTGGCAGGAATGGAGTCCTGCTGACCCGGTGTGGCCTGGAGGGCGAGCAGCAGAAGCAGCATCACTCGGCCTCCGCCGGGGCCAGGACGCTGTGCCGGGCGGTTCGCCGGCGGGCGGACCGTTCCAGCAAGCCATCGAAGATCAGATACACCGCAGGCACCAGATAGAGTGTGAGCAGGGTGGAGAAGATGAGGCCGCCGACTATGGCATACCCGAGAGGCCGCCGGCTGAGCGACCCCGCGCCCAATCCTAGTGCGATTGGCAGGGCGCCCATGACAGTGGCAACCGAGGTCATCAGGATAGGCCGGAGCCGGATCCTTCCGGCTTCCTGCGCCGCAGCCAAGGCAGTCATCCCCCGCTCCTTCAACTGATTGATGTATTCGACCAGCAGAATCGAATTCTTGGAGACCAGACCGATCAACAGGATCATGCCGATCTGGCTGTACACATTGAGGGTGGAGCCCGCCAGCTTGAGGGTGAACAGCGCCCCGGTGACTGCCAGGGGAACGGCCAGCAGCACGGTGAACGGGTGAATCAATGATTCGAACTGGCTGGCCAGGACCATGAACACGACGACCAGCGCTAGAAGGAAGGCGAAATAGAGCGCCGACCCGCTCTCCTCCAGCTCCCGCGATTCACCGGCCAGGGCGGTACTGCTTCCCTTAGGCAGCACCTCTCTGGCAATCCGGTTGAGCGAATCGAGTGCTTCGCCGAGGGTGAAGTTGGGTGCCAGGCTGGCGGTGAGGGTAGCCGACCGGACCCGATCGAAGTGGTTCAGCTCCCGGGGACCAACCCCTTCCTGCACGCTTGCCAGCGCCTCCAGCTTCACCAGCTCGCCGCCCCTGCCTCTGACGTACAGACCGGTCATATCACTCGGCGTGGCCCGGGCGCGGGGGTCGAGTTGAACCATGACGTCGTACTGCTTGTTGGCCCGGGTGAATGTGCTCGTCTGGTTGCCGCCCAGGAGCACCTGCAATGTCGTGGCAACATCGGCCACCGGCACACCCAGATCTTCGGCCCGATCCCGGTCGAAGCTCACCGTGAGCTGCGGCTTGTTGACCCGAAGATCGCTATCGACGTTGAGCAGTCCGGGAATCTGACGCGCCCGCGCGAGCAGGGTGTCGTTCCCCTTGGCCAGCAGATCGAAATCGGGATGCTGAATGACGAAGTTCACCGGATTTCCCCACCCGAATGCGGGCGGGTTATTGGCAAAGGCGAACACTCCGGGGATCGCAAAGAACTGGGCCTGCACCTCACCGATGATCTCCTGCACCGAACGAGTGCGGGTGGACCAGTCATCGAGGTTGGTGAAAATGATTCCTCGGCTCACCCCGTCACCGATGTTGACAACGCTGAAGTAGCTCTCCACACCTTTGGTCTTGGCCAGGATGGCCTCAGCTTGGCGCTGATAGCTGTCGGTATAAGCCAGCGAGGAGCCTTCGGGAGCGATGATGAAATTGAAGAACCAGCCTCGGTCCTCGGGAGGAACGAACTCGCGCTTGAGTGAGCGGAACACCAGAACGGCACCGAGGGTGACCAGCACGGCTGCACCAACCACAGCGAAACGATGGCGCAGCGCCAAAGCCAGTGTTCGGGCGTACCCGGATGCCAGCCGGTTGAATCCTTCCTCCAGGATCCGGTATAGCCGGCCATGTCGGGGCGGTACCCGCAGGATCCTGGCGCAGAGCATGGGCGTGAGAGTCAGGGCTACAAACCCGGAGATGATGACCGCGCCAGCCACCGCAATCCCGAACTCGTTGAACAGGCGGCCGGTAGATCCCTTCAGGAACGCCAGCGGAGTGAACACCGCCACCAGGGAGATTGTGGTCGCCAACACGGCAAAGGCGATCTCCCGGGTGCCGTTGATCGCTGCCTCCTGGGGACTCTCATGCAGCTCCTCCTGGTGCCGGTACGCGTTCTCCAGCACGATGATCGCGTCATCGACCACAATGCCGATGGCCAGAGTCAGCGCCAGCAGCGTGAAGTTGTTGATGGAAAATCCCAGGAAGTACATGATCGCGAACGCGGCAATGATCGATGTCGGGATGGCCAGCCCGGGGATGATCGTGGCGCGCAGATTGCGAAGAAACAGGAAAATGATGATCACGACCAGTACAGCCGCGATCCCGAGCGTCTCTTCGGCTTCCTGGATGGATCGTTGAACGAAGATCGACTGGTCGAAGGCGGGATGGATCGAGACGCCGGGAGGCAACGAGGCCTGGATCCGGGGCAGCTCACCCCGGATCTCCTCCGCTACCGAGATGATGTTCGCCTTGGATTGGCGGATCACCCCGATGGCCACTGACGGAGTGCCTTTGAACCGGAGCGTACTGCGCTCGTCTTCCGCCCCGAGCTCTACCCGCCCCAGATCCTTGAGCTTGACCAGCACACCATCGGTGTTACTGACCACCAGATTACCGAATTCTTCCGGCGTCTTGAGCTCGCCCATCGAACGGACCGTGAACTCCCGCCGCTCCGATTCGATCCGGCCGGCCGGGACCTCCACATTGCGCGACCGGATGGCCTGCTGTACGTCCTGAACGGTGAGCCCCCGCGCGGCCAGCTCGGAAGCCGATAGCCAGACCCGCATGGAGAACCGGCGTTCGCCGAAGATGCGCGCCTGTCCTACTCCCGGCAGACTCTGGAGCCGGGTCTTGACCAGCCGGTCTCCGATGTCCGACAACTGAAGCAGGTCGTAGTTCTCGCCGGTGAGCGCCAGCCAGAAGAAGGGCTGAGCGTCCGCGTCTTGCTTGGCGACCACCGGTTCCTCAACGTCCTCGGGGAGCCGCTCCCTAATTCGGGCTACCTTGTCCCGCGTGTCCTGCGCAGCCGCCTCAACGTCCCGCTCGAGGTTGAACTCCAGGCTGATGTTGCTGACGCCCTCGCCGCTGGAGCTGGTCAGGGTGCGGAGGCCCTCGACCGTGCTCAGCTCCTCCTCCAGGATATCGGTGACCGCGGACTCGACCACCTGCGGGTTGGCCCCGGGCAGCACCGTACTGACTGAAACGATGGGGGCGTCGACGTCGGGAAACTCGCGGACGGCAAGCTGGGTATAGCCGATGACCCCGAACAGCACCAGCGCCAGGCTGAGCATGCTGGCCAGAACGGGCCGCTGAATGGACAGGTCGGAAATCTTCATGAGTGAGTCCGGGTCACAGGTCTGGACACCGAGGTTCTTACCGGGCTTCTGCTGGCCGAAGTGCTGGACCGGTCAACTGGTAGACGGTCTGGACCCTCAAAAATCGACCGAGAAGCAGTACTACGGAGAAAGTGGAATCAAGATTCAACCTGAGACGGGGCGGGGCCGCACCAGAGGCACTAGATTCGAGGACGCCCAATCCATTTGCCATGGCACATAAACTCTCAAGCCGTCAGCAAGCTCAATTAGCCTTTCTCGAGCGTTTGCCTCCGAAGTTCCAGCGGATGCATGGGATCATCGAGCAAATGGGCGGGCTCAAGGTGGACGAAACCATTCTGCGCGGGTTCGGGCGCCTGCTGGACGAGATCAAGGGCAACGCAAGCGCCTTGAGTCTCAATGGCATAGCCGAGACCGCCGGACTGATGGGCACCATGCTTCGGCGGGGTGGCGGGCTGCAGTTTAGAGTGCGGGGACTGCGAGAGATGCTGGGGAGCCTCAAAACGAACTACGAAGGGGCCTTACGCGCCGCGACTACTCCCGAGCGCCCGGAAAACGACGAGCCGGAGTCCTAGACGGAGCGCCGAGTCCGGCGGGCCAGCAGCCGGTCGATCAGCGGGCCACACATCAGCACGATCATGGAGGTAACCAGTCCGCCAATGAGCGCAGATACGAAAGTCAGGGCCCCGAGAATCAGCGAGGCTCCAATGGTCGCAAGAAGGATGACCAGCCAGGACATTACGGGGACCTCCGGTCAGAAGCACCAACCAGGACGTGGCCAAGGTTAGTAGGTGGAGGTGCAGGGCCGCAAGCCAATCTTCTCACCCTCAGCTGATGGAAATCACCATGCCGTCCCAGATAGTCCGAATCTTCATCGGCGCAACCCTTCTGGTGACCAACCAAGCGGCGTCCCAGGCCACCGATACAGTGACCAGCAAGCAGGGAGGCGCCCTTCAGCCGGCGGCGGCGCTTCCCCCCGGCTGGACTGCCCGGCCCGACGAGGGTGGCGAGCCCAGCAAGATTCGGTTCGTTGCTATGGAGCCTGGCTATCACCTGACACTCGGGCCCGCCACCATACTCTATCGGACTGAGGATCTGGCTCAGGGCCCGTTCCACACGCTCGCGACATTCCATCAAATGAAGAAGCCACGGCACCCTGAGGGCTACGGCCTCTTCGTGGGCGGAAAGCAGCTAAAAGGGAAAGATCAGACGTATACGTATTTCCTGGTGCGCGAGGACGGAGCCTACCTCATCAAGCAAAGGAAGGGAGACATCACGTCCGAGGTCACCAAGGGCTGGAAGCCCAGTAGGGCGATCAAGAAGGCCGATGCCCAGGGCAAAGCGACTAACCTGCTCGAGATCGATGCCAAACAGGACCCGAAAAAAGTGGACTTCAAGGTCAACGGCCAGATCGTGTACAGCGCACCGGCCGACCAGATGGACCTCACCGGGATCGTAGGGCTCCGGGTCAATCACACACTGGACGTCCACATCGAGGGGTTTGCCGTTCACCAGTGATTCTTGACGGGTAATCTCCCCCCGATACATTGGCCCGTGCCTGAACCATTCGGCGACATCGAGATCAAATGGCGGTCTGCGCCGCCATTTTCACTGTCGCCTTTTCCTTTTCTGCGGCTCCGCTGAACGCTCAGACCCAGCTCGGAGTCGACGTAGGACTTTTCATGCGCGTCACAAAGCCTTCGATACCTCGCTAAAGCTGTCCTCCAGCCGGTTCAGCATCTCCTTCAATAGCTCCATGGGTATTCCCAAAGCCGGCTCGACCCGGATGACCCTGGCGTTGGCGTAAGTGCCGGCTACCAGCACTCCGCGCTTAAACAACCCCGAGGCCACTTTCCACCCGATTTCCTGAGTGGGGAACTCCAGACCTATGAGCAAGCCCTTGCCGTGGGCCTCCTGGAGCACGCGGGGGAACTTCTGCTGGAGGCACCCGAGCTCTCGCAGCAGAAACTCGCCCTTTGCAGCGGCCTGGCCCGGGAGATCCTCCTCCAGGGTCACCTCGATAGCAGCCAGACCCGCAGCACAGGCCAGTGGGTTCCCGCCGAACGTGGTGGAGTGAATAATCGGATTGGGGATCATCACTTCCCAGATCTGGGCGGTTGAAATGAACGCCGAAAGCGGCATGACTCCACCACCGATGGACTTGCCGATGCACATGATGTCGGGCACCACCTCCCAGTGGTCCACACCCCACAGCTTCCCCGTCCGTCCCATCCCGGTCTGGATCTCATCGGCGATGAGCAAAGCTCCGTAACGGGTGCAGAGCTGACGGGCCCGGGGGAAATACTCGGCTGGGGGAACGATGCCGCCGGCTTCTCCCTGCACCGGCTCCAGCACCAGGCCGGCGATCTGAACTCCTACGGACGCGCAGCGCCGGAACTCAGCCTCTAGCGCGTCCGCATCGCCGTACGGTACGAAGCGCACGTCCTGCAGGCCGGACTGGAAAGGCTCCCGGAACGACGCTTTCCCCATAAGGGAGAGCGATCCCATGGATTTGCCGTGGAATCCCCCCAGCGTCGAGATAAAAGTGTGGCGCCGGGTGTACAAGCGAGTCAGCTTGATGGCCCCTTCGATGGCATCGGTGCCATTGTTGATGAAGAAGGAATTCTGCAGCTCGCCGGGGGTGATCGCGGCCAGAACCTTGCCCAGCGCTGCCCGCCACGGCTCCAGCAGCTCCTGACTGTTCAGGGCCATACGCTGGATCTGGTCGGTAACGGCCTTGATGACCTTGGGGTGATTGACGCCGGCGCTGAAGATGCCATAGCCTCCCAGGCAATCGATGTACTCCCGACCGAGCAGATCGCGCAGCACGGAGCCTTGTCCGGACCATTCGATGGCCGCGAACTGGCCCGCTTCGGTCACTGATTTGCGATAGGCTACGAATCCACGGTTGTAGTACTTCTCATAGCTATCGACAGTCTCCGCGATGAAAGACTGCTGTTCCTGGAGCGAAAGCTCCCGTCCCCCGATCAACTCGAGGTACCGCCGGGTTTGTTGCAACACTTGCTCGTTGGGCAGCCGCAATGTCGCTCCTTCAGGCCGATTTGATCTCGGTCCAGATCCGATCCCAGGTTTCCGTATCTTTGCCCAGATCCGCCGGGTACTCCAGCCGCTTGAGCTCCGCCTCGGTGGGATAGGGCACCGGCGGAGCCAGCATCTCAGCCGCGGCCGCATTGGGCGTACCGTAGCCAGTGGCCCGGGAGATTGCCGATCCCACCTCCGGCCGAAGGATGTAGTTCATCCACTCGTGCGCGGCGCGCTTGTTCGGTGCGCTCCGGGGTATGCACATCAGATCAGTCCAGATGGTACAGCCCTCCCTCGGAATGATGTAGGCAAGGTTGGGTTGTTCGGCTCTGGCCTGGACCGTGTCGCCGTTCCATAGCTGCGAGATCCATATGTCGCCCGAAATCAGCTGGGCCTTCACCGGGGCGGAGATGTAGGCCCGAAGCTGCTCCTTGGCTGATATTGCATCAGCCTTGGCACGAGCCAGCTCATCCGGATTGGTAGAGTTGAGCGAATGACCGCGATAGCGAAGCTGAGAGCCAATCACCTCACGCGCGTCATCCATCATGGTCATCTTGCCGGCATACTGCGGATCCTGGAATACGGCCCAGCTCTCGACCGGGCCCCTCACCTTGTCGGTCCGATACGCGATGCCGCTGGTACCCCACTGCCAGGGCACGGTGTACCGATTGCCCGGATCTGCCGGAAGATTTTGAAAAATCGGAGACAGGTTCTTGGAGTTGGGCAGATAGCTGCGACGAAGTGGAACAATCAGATTGGTGGCCACGAGCACCGGCAGGATGTAGCCGCTGGGGACGATAATATCGTACCCGCTGGCGCCTGCCTGAAGCTTGGCGACCATCTCCTCATTGCTCTCGTAGGTATCGTAGCTCACCCGCACGCCGAACTCTCGTTCAAAATTCGAAACGGTGTCTTCGGCGATGTAATCCGACCAGTTGTAGATGTGCAGCTCTTTTTCGAGCGGCGGCAGTTCGGCGGTGCCATTGTCCGGCCGGTCTTCTCGCCGGCAGGCTTCCAGAATGCCTCCAAGAGGGAGGCTCAGGCCCGCGGTCAATCCCGCGAGCAGGAACTTCCGGCGGCTGACCAAAGACGCGGTCTCGTCAGGGCTGATCATTCAGCTCGCCCAGTCCCGTGCCCGATAATAGCCTCCGACCAGCGGCAGAAACCAGGGAAATCCATTATAGAGCGGAAGCGCTCGAAAGCACTCACTCCCCAGGCCGGGGATGTGACCGACGCCGGCAACGACTTCCGCCATGCGGTGCGCCAGGTATGGCAGTCATGCTGCTTCATGGCGCGCCCTTACCTCCCGGCGCCCCGCGTCCCTCCGAACCAGCCGGTCAGCCACATAGATGAGCACTGCGGTGACCAGAAGAATGATTGTGCTGATGGCGT
>DATFQK010000039.1:0-6035 GCA_035264345.1 Gemmatimonadales bacterium
GTTGAGCCGCCGGGCCAGTAAACCCTTCATCGACGTGAACTGCACGACCCTTCCGGCCCACCTCATGGAGGCGGAGCTGTTCGGGCACGAACGCGGCGCCTTCACCGATGCCAAAGAATCCAAGCTGGGGCTGTTCGAGGCGGCCGAAGGAGGATTCATCTTCCTGGATGAGGTTGGCGACCTCGAGCTGGCCCTGCAGGGCAAGCTCCTCCGGGCAATAGAGGAGCGAACGGTGCGCCGAGTGGGGGGAATTCGGGACCGCCGCATCGACGTGCGCATCCTGGCTGCTACGAACCGAAATCTCGAGCGCCAGGTTCAGCAGAACCTGTTTCGGGGAGATCTCTACTTCCGCCTGGCGGTCATCCTGCTCCACTTGCCACCGTTGCGGGAGCGGGGAGAAGACATCGGACTGCTGGCCGAACATTTCGTGCGCCGGTTCAGCAACAAATACGGCAAGGGAACCCGGCGGATCGACGATCGGGCTCGCCAGGCCTTGATGGCCTACCCCTGGCCCGGCAACGTGCGCGAGCTGAGTCATGTCATCGAGCGGGCGGTGCTCTGGAGCCGGAATCACATTCTGACCGTGGATGACCTGTCGCTGGCCGCTCCGGTCCAGTCCAGCGGCGGTTCGGATGGCGCGATCGCGGTTCCGGCGCAGGAAGCCGCCTCCAGCCCTGTGGCCGAGCCGGCGGGGAGCGACCTCACCCAGTGGGAGCGGAGCCTGATTGAACGCGCCATGCGGGAATCCGGGGGAAACCAGACCAAGGCAGCCCAGCGCCTGGGGATCACCCGGGACACTCTCCGTTACCGGCTGAAGAAATTCGGTCTTCACGGTGGGTGATATCACCCAATCTGACCAGCTGTCCCCCACTTAGAGCCTCTCACTCACCGATCCGACTTCCTATGCTAAGCTTGGCTCTCACAGAGCCTTGGGCGGCAGGGCAAGTTCCCTGGCCGGGGTGGCACAACCAATGCCTTACGGGTCCTGTTGTCGGTCTTGCGACGGCCCGGCTGGGTGAGATCACCCACTGTCGATGTCGGCTTACTCACTACCCATTGGAGCAAGAGATGACCTGGACCAAGCCTGAAGCGGAAGTCGTAGCGGTCACGATGGAAGTGACTGCATACGTCGCGACGCTCTAACTACAGCGATAACCGAGGGGCTCGCGTAAGCGGGCCCTTCGGCTGTCAAACGTGCACGTCGTTCTCCTGGGCACCGCCGCTGGCGGGGGATTTCCGCAGTGGAACTGCTGGTGTCCCACCTGCCGCTCGGGAAGATTCGAGCCCCACCGAGCCAGTCCGCGCACTCAGTCTTCGGCCGCGGTCAGCGCCGATGGCGAGCGCTGGTTCCTGCTGAATGCCTCGCCCGATGTGCGCGCTCAGCTGGCCTGCCTGCCCGGACTCCGGCCCAGCGGCGTGCGCCACGTTCCGGTGGAAGGAATCGTGATCACCGATGCCGAGCTCGATCACACCTTGGGAATTGTGCTCCTTCGGGAGGCGCGGTCGCTGCAGCTCTATCTGACCGAAGCGGTACAGTCGATCCTGGAGGCGGACTCGAGGCTGCTTCCGGTCACCCGCGCTTTTGCCGAGGTGACGATCACCCAGCTGACCCCGGGCAAGCGCACCGCTCTCCATTATCGCGATGGCAAGACCTGCCGGATCTGGGTGGAGCCTATCGAGGTGCCGGCCGGGCCGCCCCGGTTCGCCACTACCTCGGCGAAAGGGCACACCGCAGGGCTGATCATCGGCGACGAAGCGACCGGTGGACGTTGCGCCTTCGTGCCGGGGTGCGGTGAATTGAGCCGGTCGTTGCTGGAGAGGCTGGAGCAAACCGATCTCCTCCTCTTCGACGGGACCTTCTGGAGCGACGACGAGCTGATCGAACTGGGCATCAGCGATCGAACCGCGCGAGAGATGGATCACCTCCCGGTGTCCGGACCAGATGGGAGTCTGGCCCGGCTTTCACGGATCGACGCGCGCAAAGTTTACACCCACATCAACAACAGCAATCCAATGCTCCTGGAGGACTCGCCCGAGCGGTCAGCAGTCGAGCAGGCGGGCATTCTGGTGGGAGCGGACGGGATGAGCTTTACCCTGTGACCATGACCACTGCCCTCACTGCGTCGGAGCTGGCTGCCCCACCTCCACCGCCAATTCCTCTACTCAACCGGCCACTGTCTTCCGAGGCATTGGCCCAGAGTCTTCGCGCATTCAGCACCTCCTACTACGCTCACCATCCGTTCCATCAGCTGATGCATGAAGGACGGCTCACGCCCCGTCAGCTACAGGGCTGGGTAGCCAACCGCCTGGCGTATCAGCGGGCGATTCCCCGGAAGGATGCGGCGATTATCTCCAACTGCCCGCTCCCCGAGGTCCGCCGCGCCTGGATGCAGCGCATCGTGGACCACGATGGCACCGAGCCGGGAAGCGGTGGCATCGAGATGTGGATTCGCCTGGGCGAGGCGGTTGGGGTTCCGCGGGTAGAGATGGAGGACGAACGGCACGTCTTGCCGGGAGTCCGGTTTGCAGCCGAAGCCTACGTGAGCTTCTGTAAGACCAAGCCGTGGATTGAAGCAGTGGCTTCTTCGCTGACCGAGCTCTTTGCGCCCGGACTCATGCGCAGCCGGATTGCGGCGTTCCCCGAGCACTATCCCTGGGTGCGGCCGGAGGGGCTGGCATACTTTCGGAGCCGCCTGGTTCAGGCGCCGCGGGACAGCCAGCAGGGCCTAACCCTGGTTCAGGAGCACTGCACCACGGTTGACCCGCAGCGGCGCGCGTTCGAAGCGCTGGCTTTCAAGCTCGAGATGCTATGGGTGATGATCGACACCATCCATCACGCGTATGGAGAGTCATAGCGTGGCGCCGGATTCCAGGGTCCTGACTGCCGACTCCAGGCCAAAACTCTGGCGGCTCGCCCGGCTGGATTTCGACCCGGTACGGCAGCGCCCCGTCTTGCTGTATCCCGAGGGCGCCGTGCTCCTCAACGACACCGGTGCGGCCATCCTGGAGCTCTGCGACGGTGCGCGTAGTGTGGCGGACATCGTGACCATCCTCAACGAGCGCTACCATGCCGATGTGGAAGCGGACGTGACGGAATACCTCGACCAGATGGCCCAGCGGGAGCTGATCCGTGCCGGATGACCGCCCGACCACCCTGCTGGCGGAGTTGACCCACCGCTGCCCGCTGCACTGCCCGTACTGCTCCAACCCCATCGAGCTGATGCGAGCCGAGGCCGAGCTGACCACGGAGGAGTGGAAGCGGGTCTTCAGCGAGGCTCGTTCACTGGGCGTGCTTCAACTGGGTCTATCCGGAGGCGAGCCTCTGCTGCGGAAAGACCTGGAGGACATGGCCGCGCACGCCAGGTCGGTGGGGCTGTACTCGACCCTGGTTACCTCGGGGCTGGGTCTCACCCGAGCCCGGGCGGAACGGCTCAAGGAGATTGGCCTGGAGCACATCCAGATCTCGATTCAGGACTCCGACCCCGAGGTGGCGGAGCGGATTGCGGGAGTCCGATCGGTGCGGCACAAGCAGGCTGCCGCCCAGCTGGTACGCGAGTTGGGTTTTGCCTTCACCGTGAACGTGGTGCTGCACCGGGCCAATCTGGACCGGATTGAACAGATCATCGACCTGGCCGCCAATCTCGGCGCCGACCGCGTCGAGCTGGCCAACACCCAGTATTACGGATGGGGCCTCCGCAACCGCTCGGCGCTGCAACCCACTCGCGCCCAGGTCGAGCGCTCACGGGAGGTCGCCGAGCGCGCCATCCAGCGTTACCGGGGCCGGATGCAGATCACCTACGTGCTGCCGGACTATTATGAGGCGTTTCCCAAGGCCTGTTATGGCGGGTGGGGCAAGCTGTATCTGGTGATCGCACCCAACGGACACGTATTGCCTTGCCATGGCGCCACCCAGATCACCGGCCTCAGCTTCGACAATATCCGCGACCATTCACTGGATTGGATCTGGCGGGAGTCGGAGGCGTTTACGCTTTTTCGGGGTGATAGCTGGATGAAGGAGCCCTGCCGCAGCTGCCCTCGCAAGGCTGTGGACTTCGGCGGGTGTCGGTGTCAGGCGTTTGCCCTCACGGGCGACGCTGCGAACACCGATCCGGTCTGTACCCTGACGCCTTTGCGCCAGATCGTCGACCAGGCGCTGGAGGAACCCGCCCTGTCGGACTATCAGTATCGCTACCCGTCCGAAGCCCCCTTGCCGGTCTGACGCGCAGCTCCGCCTCCGGCACATCGGTTGACCGGCACTCGAAGGTCTCGGCGCAAGCTGATCCGTTGCTCGGCCCGGGCCCGTACCGGCTGTGGCACGACCCGGCTGGCCGGCACGCTGGTCTCCACCACGATTGTCCGGTCCCGCCTCAGTAAACCCAACCCAGGATGCCAGACGAAGGTCCCCCGCTCTCGGCTGATCTGCTCCAGCGTTAGCGGTATCGTGTCGTACTCGACCGGAACGCTTTTGGTCTTCCGCGTGGCCTCGAGCGCATACCGGTAGAGCGGCAGGCCGGATAATGCACTGTCCGATAGCCTTTGAATCCGAAGCCCTGACGTGTCGGTCCAGACTTCGCCCGGGTGAAGAGGACCCGGGGGGAGCTCCGGGAAGAAATCGTCCAGAGCCGTCGCCATGTCCGACACCTCGGCCACCTCTCCCGGAACGAAAGGCCGGCCTCGGGTCAGGTACTTGCCACCCGGACTCAGCACTCCCCGGTAGCGGCCACCGATGAGACCGTCCGTATCGGGACGAATGGTGGTCTCCGGAGAGCGGCGGAGCAGCACCAGTGTGTCCAGCCAGCCGGTCAACGCCACGCCGGTGTCCGCCGGCTCCGCCCTGAACTGCCACACACCTCTGCGCTCGACGGTCTGCTCCCGGCTCCGGCGTCCAGTCTGGGTGACAATGGTGGTTCGGGAGGTTTCCAGAAACTGCGCGCATTGCAACTGCGGCACAGCGTAGCCAAGGTTGGGGTCCGTTTGGGCGCCGAGGAAGCCCGGACCTGCCAGCGCTGCCAACAGCAGCGCGGCGGCGCGGCGTGCCACCAGGCTCTACTCCGCCTCCATGAACGGGTAGCGATACTCCTTCGGTGGGCTGAGCGTCTCCTTGATGCTCCGGGGCGATACCCAGCGGAGCAGATTCAGGATTGACCCTGCCTTGTCGTTGGTCCCGCTGGCACGGCTGCCACCGAACGGCTGCTGGCCGACTACGGCTCCGGTCGGCTTGTCGTTGATGTAGTAGTTACCGGCAGAGTGTCGCAGTGCCCGATCGGCCTCGGCAATGGCGCTTCGGTCCCGTGCAAACACTGCCCCGGTAAGAGCGTAAGGGCTGGTTTGATCCACCAGCTTCAGCGTCTCCTCCCACTTGCCGGCCGGATACACGTGAACCGTCAACACCGGTCCGAAAATCTCCTCGCACATCAGGCGGTAGGCTGGATTCTCAGCCTGAAGCAGGGTGGGCTGCACAAAATAGCCCACCGAGTCGTCCGTCCCACCGCCGGCCAGCACCTTGACACCTGGATCCCGCTTCGCGGCCTCGAGATGATCCTTCAGCCGGGTGAATGCCCGCCGGTCGATGACTGCGCCCATGAAGTTTCTGAAATCAGCCACATCGCCCACCCGGATGTCCTCGATCAGGGGAACGACGCGATCTCGCACCTCCGGCCAGATCGTGTCTGGGATGTAGGCCCGGGACGCCGCACTGCACTTCTGGCCCTGGTATTCGTATGCCCCACGCACGATGCCAACCGCGAGAGCATCCAGGTCGGCGCTGGTATGAGCCAGGATGAAATCCTTGCCTCCGGTCTCGCCCACAATCCGGGGATATCCGGCGTAGCGATCGAGATTATTTGCTACCGACTTCCACAGGGTGTGAAACACTGGGGTCGAGCCGGTGAAATGAATGCCGGCCAGGCGCCGATCGGAGAGCAGAACATCGCTCACTTCGATCGAATCGCCGGGGAGAAAGTTGATCACGCCGGGCGGCAGACCCGCCTCCACCAGGAGCCGGTAGAAGTACCAATTGCTCAAGATCGCCGTGG
>DATFQK010000040.1:0-3006 GCA_035264345.1 Gemmatimonadales bacterium
TGGCCGGTCTCCAGCGCCGGGTCCAGGAGCTCTCGAGCCTGACCTCGCCCCGAGTCAGGATCGGAGTCTCCCCCCACGCGCCGTACACCGTCAGCGCCGGCCTTTTCAGCTTGGTGGCGGCTTGGTCGCAAGAAGAGCGCCTTCCTCTAGCGGTGCACGTTGCCGAGTCGGCCGAAGAAAGTGAATTTCTGCTGGCGAGCTCCGGTCCCTTCGCTCAGGCGTGGCGAGACCGGAATATTCCGCTTCCGGCCTCACAGGGAATCAGCCCAATAGCCTGGTTGGCAAAGCACGGGGTACTTTCTCCGCTGACCCTCTGCATCCACGCGGTTCAGCTCGGCCCGGCAGACATTCGCGTCCTGGCCGACTCGGGCGCGGCAGTGGCGCATTGCCCGATCTCCAATCGGGCGCACAGCCACGGCACGGCACCCATTAGCTCCGTTCTTGCCGCCGGTGTACGGGTCGGCTTGGGGACAGACTCGGTCGTCAGCGTGGGGCATCTCGATCTGCTGGCCGAGGCTCGAGTGGCGGGCAAGCATGCCGCACTCACAGCCGATCAGCAGCTGGAGCTTTGTACCATCGGGGGTGCCCGAGCGCTCAACCTGCAGGCCGAGGTGGGGAGTCTCGAACCGGGGAAATGGGCCGACTGCACCGTCATCAGAATGACTGACACCGGTGAGACTCCAGCGGAACGAATTCTGGCCAGCTCGGCCGATGACGTTCTGCGAACGTACCTGGGTGGAATGGAGGTGCACCGCTCCGAATGAAAACCCAGCGGCAGGCGGCAATCCTGCGGGTCATCCGCGAACGCCGGATCGAGAGCCAGGACGAGCTGAAGGAGGCTCTGGCCTCTGTCGGCATCGTGGTCACTCAGGCGACGCTCTCTCGGGATATCCGAGAGCTTGGCCTGGCCAAGCTGGCCGATTCTGGAGGCGCGTACTACACCCATCCCCATCGGGGTGCGGTGCGTCCGGAGCTGAATCAGGTACTCCCGACGTTGCTGGTCGGCGTCGACGGAGTGGGACCGTTTTTGGTACTGAAGACGGCAAGTGGTTCAGCGGGGACGGTAACCGAGGCTCTCGATCAGGCCGGTTGGACTGAGATCATCGGCACCATTGCGGGCGACGATACCGTCCTGGTGATCACCAGAAACCTACGACTTCGCAAGGTGATCGCCGATCGGATTCGGGAGCTGGTCAGGTAGCGGGGCCAACCAGTGTACCAGCCTCACCTCCGACCCAGAGAATGATATAGCTCCTCAAACTCTCCCGTCATCAAACCCTGGGGGGCGGGCAACTGAATCAGAGAAGGGGACCACTCCTCGTTGCCTTCGATGAGAACCGGCCCACGGTCCGACATCGCGATGTCCCACCCGATGCTCCGCGCCCAGGGGAACGCCTGGGCGGCTCGCAGCGCTAGTGCCTTGACCTCAGGCCAATCAGGCAGTTGAAATCCGATGAAGCTCTTCTGTGTTCCGGGGATCACAGTGGTATCGTCCAGGCTGTCCCGGGTACGACCTCTGACTAGCCTACCCGACTCCTGGTCAACCCAGCAGCCCACCGCACCATAAATCAGGTGATCGACCCCCACGGGCTCTGGCTGTAACTTGAAGACAGCCGCGATGATTCTGGGGCTGCCGTCGCGGGCGATAATGGTCTGAATCCGCACGGAGCACAGTGTGGGACCGATGAATGTCGCCAACTCCGGATGGGGGCGAATCCGCTCCTCAATGAGGAATGATTCGACGTTGCTTCCCGGGCGGTGCTGCTTCAGCTCAGTGGTAGCTCGGGTAAAGTCAACGATTCGCTCGATGTCGTACCGCTCTCCGGCTAGTGTCAGGAAAGCGGTGGCGTCTTGCGGGTCAGCCCCGGAGAAGACCAGGATGCTGTGTCCCCGCACGCCTTCCAGGGCCTTGAAGACAAAGCCGTCCTTCGCCACTGTTTGCAGCCACGCCTGCAGGTCTGCCGAGCTCTTCAGCGCCTGCCCTCCCATCGTATAGCCGACGGTCCGATCGTATACGCCAAGAATCTTTGCCACCGGAAAGCCAAGACCACCGAAGAAGCGGTTGAAAATCAGCTTGTTGGCATAGAGGCAGCCATATCTTTTGGGAGTCAGTCGGGACCAAAGCCGGCGGTTCGCCCAGGGCGTATCCGGGAGATACTGGCGCTTCTGCTGGAGCGTGAGGGCTGGGTCAAAGAGTCGGTATTGGAAATAGGGGCGCAGTCCAATGGACCTGGTGACGTTGAGCATGACGAGCTCTCCCAGCATCCTGAGGCTGCTCAAACCATTCTCAGCGGCCAGCTTCCGAGCGTCACGCCAAGCCTCGACTAGCTGATGGGCAGCTCGTCGTCCATAAAACCCCAGCTGTTCCACGGTGATTGCACCCTTTCGCGCCCGATGTCTCAAGTTGTAATCCGCAATTGTGATTTGCGGGGTCCGCTACATTCCCTTGTTGGCCCAGCTGGGCTTTATTACGATATTTACAGTTACTTACTCCGGTTAGATCTCGTCCGACTTCCAGGCACGGTTCTCGCCACAGGGGTTAGGTCCCTATCAGGGTTGCGTGCCTGCGCGTTCCACCAATTGCAGGTTCGGGAGAAATGTCCGTGCGGTGTCTGGCGTTAAACGCCTCCTTTGAGCCGCTCACCATGGTCCCGGTGCGGCGTGCCCTCCGGCTGGTTATCGAGGGCAAGGCCGAGATCGTCGAGTCGGACGATGGCGATGTCGTCCGAAGCGAACGACTGGTACTTCCCAAACCTGCAATCATCCGGCTCGTCAAGTTCGTCCACGTTCCCCGCCGCTTCCGTCGTCAAGTCACCAACACATTCCTCTTTGCTCGCGACGGCTACCGGTGCCAGTACTGTCACCGCGGGCAATCGGATCTGCGGCACCGGGAGTGCTTGACCCGAGATCACCTGATCCCGCTTTCCCGCGGCGGGGACAACGATTGGAGCAACGTGGTGACCGCCTGTAGCTCCTGCAATACTCGCAAGGGGAACCACCTGCCGC
>DATFQK010000041.1:0-3006 GCA_035264345.1 Gemmatimonadales bacterium
GGCCGGGTAGCTGCGCGGGAAGTTCTGCTTTCCATTCCGGCGGTTTCCAACCTGATCCGCGAGGGCAAGACCTTTCAGATTCCCTCGATCATGCAGACGAACCGGAAGGGCGGGATGGTGACGCTGAACGACGCGCTGATGGAACTGGTCGACGCGAAGTTGGTGGAACCGAAGGAAGCGTACATGAAGTCGGTCGAGAAGCAGGGCATTCTCGCTGCACTGAAGGCCAAGCGGTACGACGTATCGTTTCTGGGAGAATGAGCGTTTCGCCGCCGATCCTGGTTCTGGTCAATCCGCAGGACATCGTGAACATCGCCAGCGCGGTGCGGATCGCCAAGAACTTCGGGATCGACCGCATGAGGCTGGTGAACCCGGAGGTCTTCGACCCCTACCGTATCGAAGGCATTGCCCACAACACGGCAGACCTGGTTGCCCGGATCGAGATCGTCGACTCGCTGGAGCAGGCCCTCCAGGATTGTGTCTTTACCGCCGTGCTGACCGCGCGCGAGCGCGCTGCCAAGCGGCGGGTGCTTCGGCCCCGGGAAGCCGCCGCGGCTTTGGTGGACGCGGCGGCCAGCGGACCGGTGGCAATGATCGCCGGACGGGAGGACAGCGGCCTCACCAACGCGGAATTGGACCTCTGCCATGCGCTGGTCACCATCTCGACTGATCCCGGGCACCGTTCGCTCAATCTGGCCCAGGCGGTGGCGATCATGGCCTATGAGACCTGGAACGCGCGCGGGCGAGAGAGTCTGCCGATCAAGCCGCCGCGCAATCGAGCCGCCCCGGCAACATCGGGTCAGCTGGAGGAGCTCTTCTCCGACTGGACCCGGGCGTTGTGGGCTATCGACTTTTTCAAGACGAGACAACCGGACAACGTGATGCGGTCCTTTCGCGAGATCGTGTTCCGGGCGGAGCTCGATGGGCGAGAAGCTTCGCTCCTCCGGGCAATGGGGATCGAAGTCGTGCGGTTCCTGGACCGGGTACACTCAGGAGAGTCCTGATGGGTCGCTCGAGCGCCTACTGGAAGTCGAACCTGTATCTCTCCGAAGATGTGGAGCCCGATCCGGCGGCCCCGCTGACCGATCTGGCTCCGCCGCTGGCGGAACGCTTTCGGATCCTCCGCGAGGGCCTGCTCAAGCTTCCGGGAGTGGGGGAACAGGTTCGCTTTATGGGCCCGACCTGGCATTGGGCCTGGGAATACGGCGTGGGAAATCGCAAGGTGTGCTGGCTTCATCTGATGAAGAACAGCGTGGACGTCACCTTCACCCTTTCCGATAGCGACGAGAGCCGACTGACCAAGGGAACGAAGGTGGCTGGGGTAATCGCGCGGGCGCTGGTGGAAGGGCAGCGTACCGGCCCGGTGAAGTGGTGCTGGCTGGGGCTGAGCGACCGGCGTTCGATCGATGCCTTTCTCAATGTGGCCCGCCGAAAAGTGGAGTGGCTGGCCGAGCGGCCCGCGCCGCGTCGCGCGCCGCGACTGCATGGCGGACGAGGAGGAGGCGCGGCCGAAGCCGACTGAATAAGTCGGATTACGTCGCCATCGGGTTGTGCAATGAAATGGCCGCACTATACTTCGGCGCGCATTTCCCCGAGGCGGGGCCCAGGTCTTCCTCAGCAGTGAGATGATGATGCGTAAGGTGGCTTTCGTCGTCGGTGGCGTTGCAGCCGGAGGCTTGGCTGCTCTCCTCACGTTCGGCGGTGCCGGTCCCCGCGCCCAGCAGGCTTCGTCCAAAGCCGATTCTACCTTCGCACCGACTCTCGCCGCCGGCGATACAGGAAGTCTGCACGGCCCCCGCCAACCGATCTTCTTTCGTCACGACATTCATGCCGGGCAGTACAAGATCCAGTGCCAGTACTGCCACTACTCCGTCACGGTTTCGCCGGAACCGGGGATTCCCTCGGTCCAGACGTGCATGGGCTGCCATCTGGTGATCGGCGGCCGGGACAGCTCGCACCAGGCGGAGATCAAGAAGGTGCGCCAGGCCTGGACCGAGAAGAAGCCCATCGAGTGGGTCCGCATCCATTACCTGCCCCGCCACGCACACTTTCCGCACCAGCGGCACATCAAAGCGCTCGGGCCCAACGCCTGCGGCACCTGCCATGGCGAAGTGCAGCGGATGCCGCAGGTCTTCAGGGTGAACAACGTGGATCGGATGGGCTTTTGTATTACTTGCCATACGGAGCGGAAGGTGTCGCGGGACTGCTCGGTATGTCATTACTGACCGCGCGCAGCGCGGTCATCCTGAGCGCAGCGAAGGATCCCTTCGTTTCTGGAGAGATCCTTCGCGTTGCTCAGGATGACAACCCAAGGTTCTAGAATGGCCGACGAACCACAAACCATCGACCGCCGCCGCTTCCTTACCGTGCTGGGAACCTCCAGCGCAGGTGCGGTGGCGCTCGCCGGGTGCTCCACCGACCGGGTCGAGAAGCTGATCCCCTACCTGGTTCAGTCCGAAGACCAGGTCCCCGGTGTAGCCACCTATTACGCGAGCAGCTGCACCGAATGCGCTTCCGGCTGCGGCGTCCACGTTCGGACCCGTGAGGGGCGAGCCGTCAAGCTGGAAGGGAACCCGGAGCACCCCATCAACCAGGGCAAGCTCTGCTCCCGGGGCCAAGCCGCGCTCCAGGGGCTCTACAACCCAGGACGCCTCAAGGGTCCCATGGCCCGCGGCGCCGACGGGAAATTTCAGCAGATCACATGGGACGATGCCATCGGCCGGCTCGTCGGCAAACTGACCGCCGCCGGCGGTCAGGTCGTGGCGGTCTCGGGCGCAGGGCAGGGGACCTTCTCCGATCTTCTCGGCGAGTGGATCGGCGGGTTGGGGGGGCGGGTGGTTCGGTACCAGCCGTTTGCCTCCGAGGCAATGCGGGCGGCCAATCGCCAGGTATTCGGACTGAACCAGCTGGCGTCCTACGATTTCGCCAAAGCCAAACACATCGTCTCCTTCGGCGCCGATTTCCTGGAATCGTGGCCGGGCTCGATCGAGCATCAGCGCGGCTTTG
>DATFQK010000042.1:0-5667 GCA_035264345.1 Gemmatimonadales bacterium
CTCCGATCACCGGCACCGTCCTGGAGAAGGATGTCGAGCGGGGCACGGTGATCGCCTCCGCCACGTCGAACGTGAGCGGCGGTACCACGCTGATGAAGATGGCAAATCTGAACCAGGTGCAGGTGCGGGCTCTGGTGGATGAGACCGACATTGGGAAGCTGCAGCCGGGCCAGCTGGCTTCGATTACGGTCGACGCTTATCCCCAGCACCCGTTTAACGGCACCGTGCTCAAGATCGAACCTCAGGCTCAAACCGAGCAGAACGTCACCATGTTTCCGGTGTTGATCCGGATCGACAACAAGGAAGGACTGCTCCGGCCGGGGATGAACGCCGAAGTGGAGGTCCGGGTGGGCCGCCGGGACGACGTGCTCGCGGTACCCAACGCGGCTCTCAGAACCCAGCGCGACGTGGCCTCCGCGGCCCAGGTGTTGGGCCTCCTACCCGAGGAAGTCCAGAAGCAACTGGCCGCCACCCGACCCAACCAGGCAAGAGACTCCGCTACCGTCAGAGACTCGACCGCAGTCGGAGACTCTGCCGCACACGCGGCCTTGGGGGCCAATCCCACAGCTTCGGGTGGAACCGACGGGTCATCCACTCCCGCGCGTCGCAGGTTAGGCGGCCGGAACCGGCGGGGACAGACACAGGGCGTCGGCTCACAGTATATCGTCTTCGTGAAGCGGAATGGGCGACCGGTGCCGGTCTGGATCAGAACCGGCCTCACCGACATGGACTACAGCGAAGTGCTCAGTGGGGTGACCGCGTCCGACTCGGTTCTGGTCCTGCCCAGCGCCAGCCTGGTGCAGTCACAGCAGGACATGCGTGATCGCTTCACCCGTGTAACCGGTGGCGGAGCCGTTCCGGGCATGCAGCAGCAGAGCGGCCAGTCCAGCCGCGGCACAACGAGACCCTGACCATGCTGCTGGGCGAGACCATCGCGGTGGCGCTCCAGTCTATCAGGGCCAATTTGTTGCGCTCGGTACTCACCATGCTCGGCATCATCATCGGGGTGGGAGCGGTGATCACCATGGTTGCGCTGGGCAGCGGCGCCCAGAAGGCCGTGCAGGACCGGATTGCCGCGCTGGGCGCGAACGTATTCACCGTGTTTGCCGGCCAGGCCAGCCAGGGCGGCATCCGGATTACCGACCGCACCATCCTCAGCACCGACGACTATGATGCGCTGCGGCGTGATGCCCGGCTGCTCAAGGCCGTTGTCCCCGAGATGCAGCAGGCGCTGCAGGTGAAGTACGGGAACCAGAACAGCAACGTGAACGTTGTGGGCACCACTTCCAACTACACCGATGTCCGCAACTACACCATTCCGTACGGCCGGATGTTCACCCAGGGAGAAGACGAAGCTCGGCAGCGATATGCGGTGGTGGGCGCGGCGGTACCCCGAATGCTGGGAGGCAATCCGGCCGGGATGATCCACCAGACCCTGCTGGTCCGAGGTATACCCTTCGAGATTATCGGCGTACTGGGAGAGAAGGGCTCCGCCGGCGGGTTCGGCAACCCGGACGAGCAGATCCTTATCCCGCTGCAGACGGCACGCTACCGGGTGTTCGGCAGCAACCGGCTCCGGTCATTCTCGATTCAGGTCAAAGACAGCGTGCCGGTGGAACAAGGAATGGTAGATCTTGAGCGGGTGCTGCGGCGGGAACACAGAATTCGACCCGGCGGGGAGAATGACTTTACCATTCGGAACCAGCAGGATGTGCTGGCCACCCAGCAACAGGCGACTCAGGTATTCACCAGCCTGCTCGCCAGCATTGCCGCCGTGAGCCTGGTGGTGGGTGGCATCGGGATCATGAACATCATGCTGGTCTCCGTCACCGAGCGCACCCGCGAGATCGGCGTGCGCAAGGCGCTCGGCGCCACCCGGGTGAACATCCTGATGCAGTTCCTGATCGAGGCGCTGACGCTCTGTCTGCTGGGAGGGGTGCTCGGCATCCTGCTGGGCGTCGGCGCCGCCATCACGCTGTCGAAGGTCATGCAGTGGAACACCCTGATCTCGCCTACGGCCGTCGTCCTGGCCTTCGGGTTCAGCGCTGCCGTGGGTCTCTTCTTCGGGCTGTGGCCGGCTCGGCGGGCGTCCCGGCTCGACCCCATCGTGGCCCTCCGATACGAGTAGCCCGGACACTTTGACCGGCGATGTCATCGTGGTGGGTGGCGGAGTGGCTGGCCTCGCTGCCGCCCACCGACTGGTGCAAGCGGGACGGAGCGTCATCCTGCTCGAGGCTCGGAGCCGGCTGGGCGGCCGGGTTCATACCATCCTGGATGAGCCCACCGGCCATGCGGTCGAACTGGGCGCGGAGTTCCTGCAGGGCCGGCCCAAGCCGCTTCTCGAGCTCATCAACAGCGCCGGACTTACTCTCCAGGAGATCCCGGAGTGGCATGAGCGAGCCAACCAGGGACGGCGCAGAGACTTTCCGAATGTGGAGCGTCTGGTGGATCGGCTCCTGGGCTGCAACTCGGATCGGCGTGACATACCCGTGGCTCAATTGATCCGGCAGTGCGCAGGGAAGTTCGAGCCGGACGAGCTCGAGGCCATGACCGGATACCTCGAGGGCTTTCATGCCGCAGACCTCGAGCGCTTTGGGACTGCTGCGCTGGCTGACAATCAGGCGGCCGAGGAGCAGGACGCCGGGCATATCGCGCGTCTGGCCGGCGGATACAGCCAGGTGGTGCAGCGACTCGCCGAAAGTCTGAAGCCGGAGCTGGTCCAGATCCGCACCGGCGCGGTGGTCACCCGTCTCGACTGGAAGCCGGGACGAGTTCAGGTAGAGTGTCGAACCGCAGAGGGAGAGATCCTTCGAGTCCGTGCGGCGCGAGTTATCCTTGCAGTGCCTCTGACCACGCTGAAGGCCAACCGTTCCGCCGAGGGCGCGCTGTTCCCCGACCCTGACCCGGCCGGCTGGGCCGACGCGCTGAGGCACCTGGAGATGGGTGCGGCTCAGCACATCGTGCTCCGGTTCGAGAGCGCGTGGTGGATGGAACAGAGCGAGCCACCGCCCGTGTTCCTGCATGGAAGAGGCGAGCCCGTGCCAGTCTGGTGGACCGGCTCACCGCCCGAGCTACCGTTCCTCACCGGCTGGGCCGGTGGCCCTCAGGCCTTGCGGCTGGCGGGACAAACGGTAAAACAACTCATTCCGCTGGCACTACAGTCAGCGGCGAGGATATTCGGCCGGGACGCCAGAGAGCTGGGCCGCCAGCTCCGGGCAGCGTATTCCCACGATTGGACGAGCGACCCTTACGCGGGTGGAGCCTACAGTTATGGCGGAGTGGGAGCAGCTCGAGCCCGGGAGCTGCTGCGAAGGCCGGTGTCCGGCACACTCTTTCTCTCGGGCGAGGGGCTGGTGGATGAGGGAAGAAATGCCACGGTGCCGGGCGCCCTCACCAGCGGCATTCGTTCGGCGGAGGCGCTGCTGCAGTCCTGACCAGCAGAGCGGCGGCCGAATCGGTCAGGAGAGATTTTCCGGCTCGACCGAAACGTCTGCCGCTCCGGTGTCGTCGTATCGCACCTCGACCCGCCAGGGCTGGCAACACACCGGACAATCCTCCACGTACTGCTGATGGGCTCCACTCCCGGGATCGAGCCCAATCTCACTCAGCTCCCCGCAATAGGGACAACGAACCTCCGCCGCCAGATCGGCGGTGCCATCGCCCAGAGGAAACTCCGCATCCAAGTCGTCGTCGGAAATAATCATCCCAGCATGATACATGACCTGGCGAGCTGACGGGATTCGTGAGGCAATCCCCTGGGCGCTGACGCTGCTCCTGCTGGCCAGCCGGCTGAGCCCTGTCCCTCCTCTTACGGATCCTCTCGGCGGGGAGCTTCCAGCCTCGCTGCAGCTGACGGTTCCTACCACTTATCTCGTGCTCGCTCCGCTCTTCACGCTGTGGGATGGGATCTCCATGCTGAGCATGAGCCGGCTGCACGGGTTCCTGACCGGGCTGGCGGGGTTCTATGTCCTGTGGCGAATCGTGCGACACATCCGGACTCGGCCGCCACTGAGAAGCTGGAGAACGTGGCTCGAGGAACTCGGGATCCTGCTCCTCTCGTTGCTAGGGCTGCTCGGGTTCATCGTCGCAGGAGCGATCTGGCACCGGCCGATGCTCTCGCTGACCGGCATCCCGTGGGGCTATCAAGTGGTGGACTTTCACAGCCACACCGCCGCCTCGCATGATGTGGGTAACACCTGGATGTCCGGCTACGATCTCGCGGCTAACCTGCGCTGGCACGGGAGAGCGGGCTTCAATGTCGTCTTCGTCACGGATCACAATGTGGTGAGTCGCGAGTCACGAGACGCGAGACGCGAGGCCAGAGTCGGGAGTCGAGAGTCAGGAGTCGGGAGTCAGGGGTCGGGAGTCAGGGGTCAGGGATTGGGAGATGCCGGCCCCACCCCCTGCCCCGGCATCGAGGTCAGCGCCTGGCAGGCGCACATCGTCCTGCTGGGCGATACCCTGGCGATCGAGCGCGATCCCTACACCCGCTCACTGGCCGGGTTGCTCACTTTGCTCCGCACCAGCGACTCCTCCTATGGAGCCCTGTCGCTGGCTTCTCTCCCGGAGTATCGCCGGAGCCACTGGGAGCGGCTGGATACGCTGATTCAGGCGGGGCTGGATGGTTTCGAGATCGTGAACGCATCGCCCAAGGCGAACGAGCTCACCCGGCCGGAGCGGGACCGGGTGGTCGATCTCGCGCGGAAGCACGATCTCTTCGTCGTGGGCGTCAGCGACAGCCATGGGTGGGGCGCCACCAGCATGGTGTGGAATCTGGTGCGGGTTCCACCCGCGCGTTCTCCGGAGACCCTCTGCACCGCGATCCTCGCCCGACTGGATCAAGGCTATCCAGGGGCGCAGATCATCGAGCGGCACCGGCTCCGGCCGGACGGTCCCTGGCCGATGTGGCTCACACCCGTCGGTGTCGTGTGGGAGACCTGGCGCAGCATGGGACGGCCGCTGGCCTTCTCCTGGCTGGCCTGGATCTGGGTTGTGGCGGGCTTGCTGAATCTCTTGCGGAGCAGGGCGTTGCGGGCCAAGATAGCACGTCGCCCTGCTCCAACTCCCCCTCTAACGGATCGTGAATGACCAGAGCGCAATTTCTCGGAACCGGCCTGGCAGTCCCCGAACGCGTGGTCACCAACGACGAGCTGTCTGAAATGATGGATACCACCGACGAGTGGATCCGCACCCGCACCGGTATCCAGGAACGTCGCTGGGTGCGCGAGGGTGAGACCGGAGTCGAGATGGGGCTCAAGGCCACGCAGCAGGCGCTCGAGATGGCAGGGCTCGACCCGGGCGACCTCGACGCCATCGTCTACGCCACCTCGAGTCCGGATCACTTCGCGCCGGGAAACGGGGTCTATCTCCAGCGAATGCTGGGGATCTCGACCATACCCGCCCTCGACGTGCGGGCCCAGTGCAGCGGCTTCATCTATGCGCTGTCCGTCGCCGACGCCTGGATCAAGGCCGGACAGTATCGCCACATCCTGGTGGTGGGAAGCGAGATCCAATCCACCGGGCTGGAGCTGTCCAGCGCGGGACGACACGTCGCGGTCATCTTCGCCGACGGAGCCGGCGCGGCGGTGCTCGGTCCCAGTGAAAACGGCGCCGGCATCCTCGCCTTCGACCTTCACTCTGAGGGAGCCTACGCCGAGAAGCTATGGG
>DATFQK010000043.1:0-6459 GCA_035264345.1 Gemmatimonadales bacterium
TGCGCACCAGCCGCTTCCGGAGAAATTGACCGATCGGCATGAGCTCGCGGCGAGAGCGGACTTGACGTCCGGGGATCTCGTCGAACCCAGCGGTGTGGGAGAGCAGGTGCGCAGCCGTCACCGGCGCAGCGTAGGTCTGAGGTACTCGCAGCGAGGTCAGGTAGCGATTGAGGTCGGCGTTCAGGTCGATTCGCCCCTGGTCGGCCAGCTGCATCACGGCCGTCGCCGTAAAAACCTTGGTGACCGATGCGATGGGAAAGATCGTTCGGGCAGCATCCCACGGTCGTCCGGAGCGCACGTCAGCCTTGCCATATCCTTTCGCGAGAATCACCCGGTCCTTCCGGACCAGGACGAATGCCGCACCAGGTATGCTCTCACGAGCCATTCCTGCCAGCATCGCCGAGTCCACCAGTCGCGCGAGCTGAGCGGAGTCGATCCGGGTAATCAGTCCAGCAGTTGCTGGACGCTGCAATCGAGTGGGTGCAGCCGGCGCGCGCTCGCAGGACAGGCACAGCAGGACCAGGAGCCAGGTACGCTGGAGCAGGAAGTCAGGACGGCTGGTCATTTGAGAAGCGGGTTGATTCGACCAGAATGATGGCAGATATCCATGAGATCCCATCACCGAACGGAGGAACACCGATGAGCCGACGTTCCAATCTTCTCGCTGAACGCCTGGAGCAGGGTGCCCGCGCCCTCGAAGCTCTGGCCAACGAACTGACCGATGCCGAGTGGCAGACCCCGCTGCCCAAGGACGGGCGAAAGATCGGCGTTGTGGTCCATCACGTGGCGAGCATGTATCCACTCGAAATGACGCTGGCACAGACCCTGGCGCAGGGACAGCCGATCGCCGGGGTGACCTGGGATGCCGTGCACGAGATTAACGCCCAGCATGCCCGGGATTTCGCTGGAACGACCAAGGAGCAGGCGGTCGAACTGCTCCGCAAGAACAGCGCTGCCGCCGCCGCGGGCATTCGAGCCCTGAGCGACGAGGAGCTCGACCGGGCCGCCCCGGTGTCACTCAACTCGGACGCACCACTGACCTGTCAGTTCTTTCTGGAAGATCATCCGGTCAGGCACAGCTATCACCATCTGGCCGCGATTCGGCGAGCGCTGGAGCTGGTGGAGCAGCCTGCCTGACGGGGGAACGTCGGAAGGACGGAATGCGGAAGGACGGAAGGTACCAGCGTTCCGTCGTTCAATCGTTACGTCGTTCCGTCCGACCTACCGTTTCACCATCTTCCCCGCCATCTCCGGCCGGTTCTCCCAGACCACATTGATGATCTTCCAGCTCCCGTTCCATTTCACTTCCTGCAGAAAGTCAACCCAGTCGGTCGCTTCGATTCGCACAATAGCAACATTGCCGTAGCTGCTGAGAATGCTCACATCGTCACGCCGCTCTGAAGCCGGCGTCGGCGGATGGGACTTGGTGCCCTGGATCAGCTCCAGCGCGGTGAGGTCTACCAGATGGCTTCTGCCGGTGGAGTCGGCCCACACGAGCCGCTTGGCCAGATGAGGATGCAGGGCGCGCTCCATCCGCGCCGAGTTATTGGTGTACCAACCCTGGATGTAGTCAACAGCGGTGGCCCGGATTGCGGCGGAATCGGCGGCGGTTTGCGCGTTAGCTGAGGGCTCGCGCCCAAAGAGGAGGACCGCGCCAAGCATGCTGATGGGGAGTAAGGCCTTCATGGAGTCCTCGGGATCGGGGGAGCATCCAAGCTGGTGTGCCGGGTTGCAGAGGCCAACGTTGCTGGGCCAAACCGGACTTCATCGGTGACGAACGCGGACCGGCACGTGATGAATGGGATGGGACTTTCCGCGCAGTTGCGGTTGCCTCCCCTGCGCGCGAAGATGTTCATATGCGGTTGCCGAGCTCTCCAGCAGTACGTCTGGCTGCGATCTGGTGCGGGGTCGCGGTCTTCTTCAGCGCCGAGAACGTGCTGGTCGGTGCGGCGCGCCACCGACCGTTCGATTGGCAGTGGGACGTCTACCATGAATTCGTCTACGCCCTCACCTGGGCGGCCTTCTCCACTCTGGTTCTGGCCGCGGGACGTCGCTGGCCGCTCGGCGGCGGACAAGCCGCGCGGACCCTTGCCCCCCATCTGCTGGTGATGGCCGTTCTGGCTCCCGTCCAGATCGTTACCACCTATACGCTGCACTACCTGGGTTTACTGCTGATCGGCCGGCAGCCCCCTGGCACGCTCGGTACGTTTCTCGTCGGCCTCAGCGGCGGAATAGTCTGGGGCACTCTGACGGGGCTTCTGTACTACTGGCTCATCCTCGGGATCCAGGCCGCGTTCGTCTACCAGCGGATGTACCGGGAACAGCGGGTCGCCGCGGCGGAGCTGGAAGCCAGGCTCACGGAGGCCCGGCTGGATGCTCTCAGACTCCAGCTGCACCCGCACTTTCTGTTCAACACGCTGAACGCCATCTCGGCGTACGTGACAGCAGAGCCTGAGCGGGCTCAGCGGATGATCGTGCGCCTTGGCGAGCTGCTGCGACGCACCCTCAACGGCGGAAGTGCCGCCGAGCTGCCCCTCGCCCAAGAGATGGAGCTGCTGGCCCCCTATCTCGAGATTCAGCGGATCCGCTTCGGCGAGCGGCTGGCCATCGATGTCGAGGTGTCCGACGCCGCGGCGCAGGCCCTTATACCAACCCTGCTGCTGCAGCCTCTGGTGGAGAACGCCGTGGAGCACGGGGTGAAGCGGACGGCCGATGCTGCGCTCGTGCGCCTTCGGGCCGAGCGGGCTGGTGACCGGCTTCGAGTCGAGATTGCGGACAACGGCCCCGGTCCCAACAGTTCCAGAGCAGGGGTGGGACTCGCCAATACCAGAGCCCGGCTGGCTGCGCTCTACGGGAACGGACACCAGTTCGAGCTCAGGGCGCTGAAGAGTGGGGGCACTCTGGTAACGATAGATCTTCCGTTCCGGACGGAGCAGCCGGCATGAGGGTGATCCTGGTGGACGACGAGCCGCCGGGCCGCCTTGCCTTGCGCCAGCAGCTGGCGGCGCTGCCGGACGCGGAGATCGTCGCGGAGTGCGGTGACGGCCCCTCGGCCATCGAGGCAATCGTCAAACATGCGCCGGATGTCCTCTTCCTCGATGTTCAGCTCAGGGGCGTCAGCGGACTCGACGTGCTGGAACGAGTCGGGACCGACGCGGTCCCGGCGATCGTGTTCGTCACCGCGTACGATCGCTACGCGGTTCGGGCCTTCGAAGCCCATGCGGTGGACTATCTGCTCAAGCCGATCGACCCGGAGCGGTTTCGAGAGGCGTGGGAGCGTGCCGCCGAACGGGTAGCACTGGAAACGGATCAGCCGGACAAGCGAATCGCGGCTTTGGTAGGAACCGATGCGCGACAGCCGCTCGAGCGGTTCGTGGTTCGTGAGGGAGGCCGGCTTTCGTTCGTTCCGGTGGAGTCGGTGGACTGGATCGAGGCGGCCGGCAACTACGTCCGATTGCACGAGGGGGGCAAGCAGCACCTGCTGCGGCGGACGCTGACCGAGCTGTCCGAGCGGCTCCGAGGCCGATTCGTCCGGGCCCGGCGGACTGCACTGGTCAACGCGCGGTCCATCAGTGCGTTAGAGCCGTACGGGAAAGGGAGCTACGTGGTGCACCTCAAGAACGGCACCCGGCTTTTGTCCAGCCGGTATGCCGGACGGGCGCTCCGCGAGTTGCTGAAGACGTAGTGAGTACCTTGACGTACCGCGGTCACGCCTCCTCAGCTAGCTTCTTAGCCAGCGCAAAAAACGGAGCCGCAAATGAAAACCACGGAGGGAAATCCGGAGTTGCCGGAGACCAAGATCGAGGTCTCCGAGTCAGCTCACGGAAGGGCTGGATTCCTGGCCGGCATCGTATTCGGCGCCTTTCTCGGCGCGGGACTCGCCTTGCTGTTCGCCTCGGAGAGGGGAGGAGACATGCGCAAACGTCTCCGCGGGCGGATGCGCGAGCTTCAGTCAGACGCCATGGACAGCCTCGATCGCGCCGGCAGCCGAACCAGCCAGGAGCTGAGCCGGCGCAAGCGGCGGCTCAAGCTGGAACTGGAACGGCTGCGGGAGCGCGCCCGGGAGCGGGCCAGGGAAGTGAAGGAGAGCGCGGACTAGCGCTTGGCGAGGCGGCGGCTCAGCGCCGCGCCTTCTCGCTTGTATGCCGTATCCATGACTTCCCGCAGGGGCAGGGAATCAACCAGTCGGAGCTGGGTTTTGGCATCCGCGAGCCGCTTTCGGTCGGCGTAGATCTCCGCCAGCTCCAGGTGGTGATAGATGCGGGTCGAATCCAGCTCGACCGCTTTCTCCATGTTATAGATCGCCTGGTCCCACGAGGCTTGGTTGAATACCCCGGCTCCCAGGAATTTCTTGGCGAAGAACCGGCTGAACCCGGAAATGCGCATGATCTCGGCGTTCCAGCGTCCCAGAATGTGATAGGCGCCGTCATGCTTCGGGTTCAAGGCGAGGGTCCGCAACGCTTCTCTCCGGATCTCTCCGGCACTCTTGATTCGCTCCTTCTTGCCCTTGGTGAGGGACACCCGCCCGAGTGAGGCGGCCAGGGCAAAGTGGCCGTCAGCTCCGGCCGGATCGGACGTTACGGCCCGTCGGGCGTACCGCTCGGCCTGGGCATACAGGGAGTCCCGCTCCGGGTTCTTCGAGCCGGCGAGCTGCTCGCCTAGCGTGAGCAGCGCCAGGGCACCTCGCCAATTCGCGTCGTAGTCGGAGGAGTCCTGATCCAGGGCGGCCTGGTAGTGCTGCAGGGCGGTGCGCACATCGTGCGCCTCCTCGGCCGATATCCCGAGGCCGACATGATCGGCCGGCGTCTGGGCGCTCAGTCCGGATGTGAGCGCTGCCAGAGCGAGCATCGCTGGCAGAGAATGCCTCAACACGAGATGCCTGACTCCATGGTTGATTCCGAATGGTGATCCCGTCCCTGATCCAGCACAAGCGCGACGGGAATGCACTCGAGCCCGAAGACTGGAAGCGGCTGATCCGCGAATACACCGACGGCCGGGTCCCGGACTATCAGATGTCGGCACTGCTGATGGCGGTCGTATTTCGCGGGCTCTCGTCCGAGGAACTGGGGGCGCTCACCGATGCGATGATCGCGTCGGGAGACCGGCTCAGGTTCGACCAGATCGACCGACCGGTGGCGGATAAACACTCCACCGGCGGCATTGGCGACAAGGTGTCACTCCTGCTCGCGCCCATGGTGGCGAGCTGCGGCGTGGCCGTGCCGATGATGTCGGGGCGGGGCCTGGGCCATACCGGCGGTACGCTGGACAAGCTGGAGTCGATTCCCGGCTTTCGGACCAACCTCTCGCTCCGTGATGCCGAGGCGCAGGTGCAGCGGATCGGCTGCGCCATGCTGGGGCAGACTCCGGAGATTGCGCCGGCCGATAAGCGACTCTATGCCTTGCGGGACGTCACGGGGACGGTCGAGTCGATTCCGCTGATCTCGGCCAGTATCATGTCGAAGAAACTGGCTGAGGGCCTCAACGGCCTGGTGCTCGACGTGAAGACCGGGAGCGGTGCGTTCATGCCGGAGACCTCCCAGGCGATCGAGCTGGCCCGCACCATGATCGGATTGGGGCACGACAGGGGCTGTCCCACTGTGGCACTGCTCACGGCGATGGACCGCCCGCTGGGACGATCGTGCGGGAACGCATTGGAAGTCGAGGAGGCCATCCAGGGGTTGCGGGGTGAGGGGCCGGAGGACCTGATGGAGGTCACCTACGCTCTCGGAGTGGAGATGCTGCTTCTGGTTGGGGCAGCGGCGAGTCCCGCTGAAGCTCGGGGTAAGCTCGAGGGCAGCGTCAGCTCGGGCGGGGCGCTGGAGACCCTTGCCCGGATCATCGAGGCGCAGGGCGGAGATCCCCGCGTCCTCGACAATCCGGAGATCCTGCCGCAGGCGGACGAAGTTGAGGTGTTCCGCGCCCGGCGAGATGGGGTGGTGACTGGAATAGAACCCCGCCGGATCGGTCGAGCCATCATTGAACTGGGGGGTGGCCGCCGCATGATCGAGGATGCGATCGACCCCGCTGTAGGCTTCGTCATTCCGGTAAAGCCAGGTGACGCTGTGGTCGAAGGCGAGCCGCTTGCTTCGGTGTTCGCCCGTGACCCGGAGGGAATCAATCGCGCGATGACGGCACTGGGTGAGGCGATCACGATCGGAGAGTCCGGCAGACTCACGCCATTGATCACTCACCGGGTGACCGCTGATGGCCTGACGTCATTTTGAGCGACGAAGGATGCCGATAATCACCGAGCCCATGGGAACACTGCTCATCGCGCTGGCGGCCCTCGCGGCATTGCTCATCTGGTTCAGACGAGACCGGAAATATCCCGGCCCTCGCTTGCATGGAGACGCTGGAATCGACTACAACGAGTTGGAGGAGGCCGAGCGGGAGGTGCGAGATCTGAATTCACAGCAGCGGCCGGAGGACGGCTTTTTAGGGGACGACTGGGGGCCGGGA
>DATFQK010000044.1:0-4506 GCA_035264345.1 Gemmatimonadales bacterium
ATCGATGCGCCCTTCATCGTGGTGCACTCGGCGGCGGTAGAGCTGCTCGACGACGACGAGCTTCGGGTCCTCTTGTCGCACGAGCTCGGCCACGTGATGAGCGGACATGCCCTCTATCGCACCATCGCGGCCATTCTTGCGCTGGTGAGTCTTGGGGTCCTGCCGGTGTTGGCCGAGCTGGTGGTGCTGCCGATCCGGCTGGCCTTTCTGGAGTGGTCGAGGAAGTCCGAGCTCTCCTCCGACCGCGCCGGGCTGCTCGGGGCTCAGGATATTGTGGCGGCGCAGCGACTGGACATGAAGATGGCCGGCGGCGGCCGGGGCGATGCCTTTGCGGGACAGCTCAACGTGGATGCCTTCATGCAGCAGGCCCACGAATATGCCGCGGCAGGCGAGGGGCTCGATGTGGTATACAAGCTGCTCAGTACTCTCGCGCTCACTCACCCGATGCATACGGTCCGCGCGGCCGAGCTGCAGCGCTGGGTCGGCACCGGCGAGTACGACCGAATTCTCCGGGGAGAGTACGTGCGGCGCGGGACCGAAGCGAGCGAGCGCCCGCTCCGGGATGACGTGGCAGCGGCCGGCAGCTACTACGCGGCCGAAGCCCGTGAGCTGGCCGGACAGCTGGCCGATGTCGCCAAGCGCGCCGCGGATCGCGCACGCGAAGCATTCCGGAACGCGCAGAAGCCGTGAGACTGCTGGTTGTCGGTGGGGGAGGCCGGGAGCACGCCCTGTGCTGGGCGCTTCGCCGGGAAGAGCCGCGGGCCGAGCTGTACTGCGCCCCGGGAAACCCTGGAACCGCGGAGCTGGCCCACAACCTCGATATTGCCGCCGACGATCTCGACCGTCTGGCCGACGCCGCGGATATGTACGGCATCGACCTCACTGTGGTGGGGCCCGAGATCCCCCTGGCCCGGGGTTTAGCCGACCGGCTCCGAGCCGAGGGCCGCGCGGTCTTCGGTCCCAACGCCGCGGCGGCCCAGATAGAAGCGTCCAAAGCCTTCGCCAAGGAGGTCATGGCGTCGGCCGGGGTCCGAACGGCGGCCAGCCGGTCGTTCACCGATCTGAGGGCCGCCCTGGCGTTCGTAGATGCCCACCCGGAGCCTCTGGTGGTAAAAGCCTCGGGCCTCGCCGCGGGAAAAGGTGCAATTGTTTGCACTACCCGGAAGGAGGCTGCCCAGGCTGTCCGGGCCATGTTGGAGCGGGGCGACTTGGGTGCTGCCGGCCGCACGGTGCTGGTCGAAGCCTACCTGGAAGGCGAAGAAGTCTCGATCATGGCCATCACCAATGGCCGAGAGCTCGAGCTGTTGCCGGTCGCTCAAGACCATAAGCGACTGCTGGAAGGAGATCGCGGTCCGAACACCGGTGGGATGGGCGCCTATAGTCCGGTGGCCATGGCCGGCCCGGCGTTGCTGGAGCGGGTGAAACGCGATCTTCTGCTGCCCACGTTGGAACAGCTTCAGCGGATGCGGACTCCCTTTGCCGGCGTGCTCTACGCAGGACTCATGATCGATGGTGCCGGCATCCCCTGGGTGGTGGAGTTCAACTGCCGCCTGGGCGATCCGGAGGCCCAGGTGGTGCTGCCCCTGGTGTCTCAGGGGCTCATCGATTGCCTGGCACGGGTGGCACGGGGCGAGGCACCCACTCGCATCAACTCCAGCCGGGGAGCCGCCGTGACTACGGTTCTGGCAGCGAGAGGATACCCGGACAGCCCAGAGAAGGGCGCGCCAATCCAGCTGCCCGATGAGCTTCCCGAAGGGGTCACAATCTTCCAGGCTGGAACCAGCCGGGGCTCCGATGGAGTTCTCCGCGTCAATGGAGGACGCGTGCTCACCGTCACCGGCCTCGCTGGCAGCTTCCCGGAAGCCCAACAGCTGAGCTGCCGCACCGCCGAGGCCGTTCAGTTCGAGGGAAAAACCTTCCGCCGGGACATAGGCTGGCGGGAGGCATCCCGGCAGCTGGCGCATTCGGCCCGAGGCTCATCCTCGTAGCGGCGCCACATCGGAATGCCCGAGCTTCCCGAAGTCGAAACCATCGTTCGAGATCTTCAACCACTCGTGGCTGGGCGCCGTATCGTGCGCGCCAGTTTGAGTCACGATGATGTGCTCCGGGGAGTCACTCGCAGACAGCTGACCCGTCGCCTGGCCGGCAAGACCATCCGCGATGTTTCCCGCCGCGCAAAACACGCGGTGTTCGACCTGGGCTCCGAACGGCTGGTCATTCAGCCCGGAATGACCGGCTCACTGACGGTCCATCGGAGACGGCTGACTTCGGCCGAGAGCCGCTATGCCGTATTGCGGGCCGAGCTCAATCGGGGTGGTGAGCTGGTCTACACCGACGTCCGCAGACTCGGCACCATTCTGCTGCTGAATGAAAAGCAATGGGAGCTCTACGACCGGGCGCTCGGCCCCGAGCCATTGGATCCGGCATTCTCGGTCGAGCAGCTGGGGAGCGCACTGGGCCGGAGCCGCCAGGCCATAAAGAAAGTTTTGATGGACCAGCGTCATCTTGCGGGCGTGGGAAACATCTATGCCAACGAAGCGCTGTTCGCGGCGGGAATCGATCCTTCCAAAGCGGCTAACCGGCTTGACACCACGGACCACCAGCGACTGCACGCCGAGCTTCGCCGGATCCTGAGCGCCGCCATACGCTCCAACGGTACCACCTTTCGAGACTATCGGACGGGCACGGGTGAGCCGGGCAACTTCCAGCTCGAGCTTCTGGTGTACGGCCGGGAGGGCGAGCCCTGCCGCCGCTGCGGCACCCGGCTGACCGGCACTCACGCCATCGACGCCCGAATCTCGGTGTTCTGCCACCACTGCCAATCGTGAGTCGCTCGAAACATCAGCGGCTGGTTCCCCTCCCCTCGACCGATCTCGGACTGCTGCTCTCGCGGGTGCGCTCGCTCGCGGAAAACCGGCCTGCCGTCTACCAGATGGTGGACGCTACCGGCCGGGTGCTCTACGTGGGAAAAGCCAAGCGGCTGCGGACCCGGTTGCTCACCTATTTCCGGGCCAGTTACCCCGACGACAAGGCGGCCCGGATTCTGTACGCCGCACATGAAATCCGCTGGGACTACGTGCCGAGCGAGTTTGCCGCTTATCTCGGCGAGTTGCGACAAATCCGGAAGATGCGTCCCCATTTCAATCACAAGGGAAACCGGACCCGCCGCTCGGCTTTGATCAAGATTGCGGGCGGGCCGGCGCCCCGGATTTACGGCGGTGGCAGCATTGCCCGGGAAGACATCCGCTGCTATGGACCGTTTCAATCCATGGCGAGAATGGCCGAAGCCGTGAGGACCCTGAACGATCTCCTGGGACTTCGCGATTGCTCCAGCTCCACGCCAGTGTTTTTTGCCGGCCAGGGGGATCTCTTCGAGCAGCCGCGGCAGGCGGCCTGCATGCGGCACGAGCTGGGCTTCTGCACCGGACCCTGTGCCGGTCTGGTCGAAGAACGAGAATACCACCGACGGGTGGATACTGCGGTGGCGTTTCTGGAGGGGCGAACCATCCAGCCAATCGATCGGGTGATCTCCGCCATGCAACGGGCTTCGGAGAATGCGCAGTTCGAAATTGCGGTGCGGTGGCGGGAAAAGTTCGAGCAGCTCGAGTGGCTGCTTGCAGCAACCAGCCGCGCCCGAAGCGCCATCGATCTGCTCACCTTTGTTTACCGGGACACTGGCGAATTCGGGGACGACCGGGTCTATGTCCTACGACGCGGAGTGGTGCGGGCCTCCTTCCCGTATCCGACGACGCCAATTGAGCATGAAGCCTTCCGAGCCGTGGTGGCGGAAGAAGCCCGACAGCCGGACCGCTCCTCCGGTCCGTTGCCGCTCGACGCGGTGGATGAGGTGCTGCTGATGATGGCGTGGTTCCGGGCTCACCCGGACGCGCTCCGGCGTACGAGTCCATACGAGCAGTGGATGTGAGAAGGCCGGGGCAGCGGGGAGCGGGGCAGCTACTGCTATTCGCCTGAGTGGACCAGCTGCACGATCCGACCGCGCGGTGGGATCCCGGGCTCCAGTTCCAGAATGCCGACCGAGGGTGCCAGCTTGAACCTCCTGGGCCCGGCGCTCCCAGGATTCATCACCGTGACGACTACGTCGACCACAGTGAGCAGCGGACGATGGGTATGACCGTAGACGATGATCTGCGCATCAGGAAAAGTGGCATTGAGCTTTTCCGGTGTGGGCGACCCCAGCTGATCACCATGAGTGACGACGATGTCGAATCCGTCCAGCTCGATCGCGGCGACATCGGGCAGGCAACTGCGGACGTCGAACCCATCAGTATTGCCGAACACGGCGGTGACGGGTCCCAGAGCTTGAAGCTCAGTGAGCAGATCGAGAGATCCCAAATCTCCCGCGTGCAGGATGTGATCCACCCCGGCAAAGGCATCGAACACCTGTGGCCGGAGCAAGCCATGGGTATCAGCAATCACGCCCAGCCGCATCAGCGAGCGAGCGCGCGCAGCGCCACGGGGCGGGGGCCAATGCTCTCCCACAATCGG
>DATFQK010000045.1:0-8368 GCA_035264345.1 Gemmatimonadales bacterium
CCGGGGAACCATTTTTCTGGACGAAATTGGTGACCTGGCACCCGAGCTTCAGCCAAAGCTGTTGAAGGTCCTGGAAACGAAGACCTTTCGCCGACTCGGCGGCACCCGCGAGATCACGGTGGACGTGCGCCTCGTGGCAGCCACCAACAAGAATCTTCAGGTTGAAGTCGAAGCCGGGGCCTTTCGCGAAGACCTCTACTATCGCCTGAGCGTCATGCCCTTGACGCTGCCCGCGGTGCGGGATCGTTCTCGGGAGGACCGGCTCGCGCTGCTGACCAGACTTATGGGCGATCTGCAGTCGGAGCTGCCCGAGGGCCCGGGGACCCTGTCGAGCGAAGTGCTGGAGCGGCTGCTGGCGTATCCTTGGCCAGGAAACGTTCGGGAAATGCGCAACGTACTGGAGCGGGCCCTGATCCTCGGGCGGGGCCAGCCGGCGGTGAGCGTCGAGCATCTTCCGGGAGAGTTCCGGGCCCGCCCGGGACTGGGAGACCGGCGGCACACACCGCTCAGTCTCGAAGACCTCGAGCGCCAGCACATCGAGCGCACCCTCAAGCACCACGCCGGCAACCGGACGCGCGCCGCGGTCGAGCTTGGCATCTCACGGGCGACGTTGATCAACAAGATCAAACGCTACAACATCACCGCCTAGAGTTCCCATGCCCGAGCTCAACGAACACGACGCCATGGCCTGTCGCGCTTGCGGCCGGGAGGAGCGCGCTTCCGAGGGGTATCCCTGCGCCAACTGCGGCACCTTCATCTGCCTGATCTGCAATTTTCGAGGAGTTACGCTGTGTCAGGATTGCGCCAAACACGCGCCCCCGGAAAAGAGCTCATGAGAACGCTACCGTGCCCGCGGTGATAGCTCGCGCCGCTCTGGCTCCCGTGTTGGTGAATCCGGACGCCCGAGCCGAGCAGGTCACCCAGCTGGTCTTGGGGGAGACGGCAACTCTCCTGGAGCGGAACGGCGACTGGAGACGGGTCCGGACCGACGCGGACGGCTACGACGGCTGGATCAATCGGGGATATCTGTCCGAGGTTGAGGATCCGGCTGCCGAGGCGTGGCGGAGCCAGGTAAACGCCTGGAGTGAGGGTGCCACGGTTCGGATCGGCGGCTCTGCGCTGCCGATCCCACTGCGCGCGCGGCTCAGTCTGGATCGCGATGTGGTTCGCCTGCCCGATGGCAGACAGGGACGGGTCGTGGCCGGCTGCATTCGAGAGCTGCAGGAGAGCATTTCCGGAGCCCGCGCCAAGGCACCGGAGCGCTGGGCTTTCGAGCATTTCTGGGGCAGTCCCTACCAGTGGGGCGGAGTCACACCCTGGGGGGTCGATTGCTCCGGCCTGGTTCAGACCACCTTTGCCGCTCGAGGCGTGACACTGCCTCGCGATTCGGCCCAGCAGGTCAGCAGCGGAACATCGGTTTCACTCGATGCGGTTCAGCCCGGCGACCTGCTGTTCTTCCGGGGCGAGTCCACGGCCTCCATTACTCACGTGGCCTTTGCCGGCGAGGCTGACACTCTGGTGCATTCCACCCTGTCCTGCGGTGGTGTGGTAGTGGAACCCTGGCTTCCCGGGAGCCGGGCAGCGTCGCTCCGCGAACGGCTCGTGGCGGTGCGGCGTCTGGAGGATAGGTGAGTGATGATGCCCGCTAAAAAGCTGGTCCTGTTTGACATCGACGGCACCATTCTGTTGAGCTCCGGCGCTGGACGCCGCGCCATCGTCAGCGCTATTGCCGAACACATCGGCGACACCGGCTCCCTCAGCGATATCCCGTTCGGCGGCAAGACCGATCCGCAGATCGTGACCGAGCTGCTCGCAGCCGCGGGACACCGGCAGCCGCCGACGCCTGACCGGGTCGACGGGATCTGTCGGCGTTATGTCGAACTATTGGCGGATGAGCTGGACCGGCCCACCACCCGGACCCACGTCATGCCTGGTGTTCACCAGTTACTCGACCGACTCGAGTCGGAGCAGGGTGTCGTGCTTGGGCTGCTTACCGGCAATCTCCTGCAGGGCGCCCGACTGAAACTCCGCGCCGCGGGTATCGATCCGCGCAGATTTCAGGTCGGAGCCTATGGCTCGGACGCGGCATACCGGCCCGACTTGCCACCCATTGCTGCGCGCCGGGCCGCGCGCTACTTCGACCGGGAACCTCGAGGAGAGGCGGTCGTCATCATCGGCGATACCCCGGCCGACATCGCTTGCGGCAACTGCATCGAAGCCAGAGCCATTGCGGTCGCCACTGGAGATTATTCCGTAGCCGATCTGCAGGCCTGCGGACCCCACGTGGTTTTCGAGGATTTGACCGACACCGAAAGCGTGCTGCATTCCATCCTCGCCTGAACCCAGGCCTCTGTGGTGACCCAACCCCCTGTCTCAACCGAAACCTGGATCGTGCCCGAGCTGGGCCCATCACTGGGCCGGCTGAGCGATCCGCCCTCCACCCTAGATTACTCCGGGGCGCTCGGCGTCGTGCTCGAGGACATTCGGCTGGAGCTGGTCAGTAGAGTATTCGACATGGCCGGGGCCGCCCGCTCGTTCTTGGCCGCGGGCGACCGCCAGGGCGCCATAGCCTCGCTCAGTCGGGTTGGGTGGCTGGACCGTTGGGAGCGCGCAGTTGCCGCATGCGCCCAGCGGCTGGCTGACGTGGTGAATGCTCGTATGCGTGCGGCCGCCATCGAGTCCCGTCTTCCCGAGCGGCGCCTCCAGCCGTTGTTGCTGACCCCCGAGGACATTCGAGCGATCGGATCGCGCCTCGGCAGTGGGGGCGCCGGGTTCGTGAGCGCGCTCGACGCATTGGAGCAGACCGTTCCAGCCGCTGCTGCATCGGGCGATCGCGGCCGTCTGGGGCAGGAAGAGTGGCAAGTCGCTCTCGCCACAGCGGCGCGTCGGCTCGAATCCGCCTGGCTGGCGCTGTCCGAATCAGCCCGGAAAGAGCAGGAGCGCTGGGGCCATGATATCGAACGAGTGAGAACCTGGAAGCGGCCGACCTGGCCGCTCTGGCTGGCTACAGCGCTGCTCCTGCTGCTGCTCGGCTATCTCGGGTTGGTATTGGGTGGCTACCTGCCGGTGCCCGGACCGCTGCAGGGATTGGCCGAGCTCTGGTGGAATTACCTGTGAAATTCGTTGGAGTCGGGATCGATCTGGTGGATCTTCAACGGGTGCGCGACCTTCTCGCGGACAAGGGCGAACAGGCCATGATCCGGTTCTTCTCTGAGCACGAGCGCCAGTATCTGGCAAGTCGCCCCGACGCGACTGGACACGCGGCAGCCCGGATCGCGGCCAAGGAGGCCGTGTACAAAGCCATGCAGTCCCTGCCCGGGGCAAGGGGCGTTGGCTGGCGGGAGATCGAGGTGTCTCGGGATAGTGATGGACGTCCGGCCATTCGCCTTCACGGTCTGGCCGCGCGCATATCTCAGGAGCGCGGGGGTCTGGCGATCAAGATTTCCCTCACCCATTCGGCCCTTTCAGCCGGAGCCATTGCTATCGTGGAGGCCCCGTAGGACGGCTCACTTTCAATTCCGACCTCTTTACTCTAGTTTGAATCAGCGTCTTCAAACTGGATGAAAATGATTCTCAGCGCGGCCGCCCTGGTTGCGTCCACCCTCGTCGCTCCGCTCCAAGTTTCCGATTCCACGCCGGACGTGGCGCCTGCAGTACGCCGAGTCGCCGCCACCGCGCAGCTTGCCGCTCAGGAATACCGGGTCGGGGTCGTGAACGGCCGGGTCATTGCTAAGGCTGAGGTCGACGAAGCCCGGCTGTTCCTCCAGGAGTCTCGAAGATCCGCCGCCCTATTGCCGGCGAGATTCCGACTCAGCGCCATCAGCGGTATCGACTCACTGCTGGCCCTTGTGAGCTCTGCCGGCTCTCCCGACTCGGTTGATGCTCGAGTAAGGGAGCTCACCAGCTCGCTGTCAGCTGCGTTGGGTGTTCCGCTCGATGAGGTTCCAGCTGAGCCGCCGTCCCTGGCACGGGGTGCTCAAGTCTTCCGGACCAACTGCACCTCCTGTCATGGAGATCTTGGCCGCGGCGACGGGCCGCTGGCGAAAGGGATGGAACCCAAACCCGCCGACCTGTCAGACGCGGCTGCGCTTCGAGATCAATCCCCCCTGGATTATTACCGCCGAGTGAGCATCGGCGTGGTCGGGACAGCAATGCCGGCTTTCGAGACCAGGTTGTCGGCAGAGGACCGCTGGGCTGTTGCACTCTATGCCAGTGTACTTCGCCTCCCCAACGAATCAGGGAGTGTTCCCCCCGCGCTGCAGTCATTTGCAAGTACCGGCCGCATGTCCGATACCCAGTTGCTCGCCGCCCTGGAGCAGGGGAATGATGGAGCAAACGGTCTTACCCGGGTGGCAGCTGTCCGTCGATTTCGGGCGGATGCGACCGCTGCCGTCGATACCCGGGTTTTCACCCAGGTACGAGCCGAGATTGACTCGGTTTATGCCCTGGCTCGGGTCGGTGACACCTCCGCGAGCACACGGGCCTTCGACGCCTACATGACTTTCGAGCAGGTGGAGCGGTCGGTCCGAGCTAAGAATCCGGGGCTGGCTGCGGACCTGGAGGCAGGATTTGCGTCGCTGCGTACCCGAGTGGCCGGAGGAGCCACCGGGGCGGAGCTGGACCGAATTCGCCGTCAGCTCGACGCCGATCTGGAGAACGCGGAGCGGACACTGGCCGACCAGCCATCGGCAGTAAATCTGTTCGTACAATCGTTTGTCATTCTGCTGCGGGAAGGCTTCGAGGCAATTCTGCTCGTGGGTGCCCTGATGACGTTCCTGGCCAAAATGGGCGCGGCCCATCGTAAGCGCGACATTCACATCGGAGTCGGTGCCGCGGCCGCGGCCAGCCTGCTCACCGCGTTTGCCCTGGAGACCATCTTTCACCTGACCTCCGCGAAACGAGAGGCGCTGGAGGGCCTGACCATGGCCCTCGCTACCGTGGTGCTCTTCTATGTGAGTTACTGGCTGCTCTCGAAAATGGAGGTGGCCAAGTGGAACCACTTCGTGAAGAGCAAGGTGCAGGACGCGCTCACGAGCGGTTCCGGTCTGGCGCTCGCGTCGGCGGCGTTTTTGGCGGTGTACCGGGAAGGCTTTGAGACGGTGCTTTTCTACAAGGCTCTGTTCGTGACTGGCGGTTCACCTGCCGCCACGATGCCGATCCTTGCCGGCATTCTGCTCGGGTCAGTGATTATGGTCCTGGTTTACCTCGCCATTAATCGCTTCGGGTTGCGGCTTCCATTGAAGCCCTTCTTTGGAGTGACGAGCGGATTCCTGTACTACATGGCATTTGTTTTTGCAGGGAAAGCTGTGGCCGAGCTACAGGAGGGGGGCATGATCCCGACCACCATCGTCGTGGGTGCGCCCCGAGTCCCCGCGCTGGGTATCTACCCGACCGTCGAGTCGTTGTTGGCGCAGGGGATCCTGGTCGCTCTTCTCATCCTGGCTCTTGCCTGGACCTTCCTCATAGAGCCTCGTCGACGCCATCGGGCCGGGTCACCGCCGCCGGAGCCATTGCGCCGGGAACCGCCGGTGACCATTCCTGCCCCTGTTCCCCCGGAGGCAAGCCGAGAGCTGCTCCGCTCCCTGGAGCGAATGGAGGCGGACTTAAGCGAGATGCGCTCGGAAGTCGAGCGGATGAAGGGAAACCTCACCGACGCGCCCGAGTCGCGCACCCGCAAGCGCTGAGTGGAGTTCACCACCGCCGATCTGTGCGACGGGTACCCTGAGCTGGTGCAGGTTGCCCAGCCGGAGTTTCGGGAGTATGGCAGCCTGGCAAAGTTCAGCGGCCCGATCGAGACCCTGAGCGTGTTCGAGGACAATGCGCTCGTTCGGCAGATCCTGGAGACCGATGGACGGGGGCGGGTCTTGGTGATCGACGGTGGGGGCTCGCGTCGTTGCGCCCTCGTGGGGGAACGGCTTGCCGACGTGGCGTACGCAAACGGCTGGGCGGGACTGGTCATCAATGGCAGCGTACGCGACACGGCAGAGCTGAGTCAAATCCCGGTTGGAATACGGGCCCTCCACAGCGTACCTCTCCGGAGCGGGAAAGAGGGAACCGGCAAGCGCGGAACCCCGCTCACCTTTGCTGGCGTGGCATTTCTCCCTGGCTCATTCCTTTATGCAGATGGTGACGGGATTATTGTAGCGCAGCGAGATCTGCTGGCCTGACTTTGGAAGGACAAAATGCAAACGGCCCGTCAGGTGACAGGCCGTTCGCTAAGTGGGTGGTAGATCGCCCCCTGAGTTTACGGAGACGGGCCGAAGTGCCCGCTCCACCCTTCTTCGACCTACCACTTTCGTGTGAAGCCCTTGGGCTTCCCGGGCATTAGTAAAGCAAGGGTGGTGCCACTGTGCTCCGGTGCGCTAAGCAGGCACGCCTACGGTACTTAGTGTGAAACGTCGGAGTGCTGTCGGAGTGCAAAAACTCGTACAGATGCTGTACAGAATTCCGGGCGTTCGGGCTAAACCCTTGTCTACTCTGGCCTTATCGAGGCGACTAGATCTTTGACGGCACGGGCTTCCTGCCAGTTTCCAGATAGAACCCGGGCAGGGGACCCTCTCGTCTTCTCCAAAGCATCAACAGGGCTGTCCCAATAATCACCAGGACGACGCTGGTCAGCTGAGCCAGGGTGAAGGGGCCCAGAAAACGGTCGTCCTTGGCCCGGACGATCTCAACCAGGAAGCGCTCCACTCCCGCAAGAACCAGATACAAGCCGAAAAGCCAGCCGATCGGTTTGCCCTGCTTTCTGAGGACCCACAAGACGCCGAAGGCCAGCAGCATGGCCGCCACTTCGTACAACTGCGTCGGATGGACGGCCAGGACCGTCGAGGGGTCGGTGCCCGCCGGAATGGGCACTCCAAAGAGCTGGTGCAGATTTCCGGCAGTCGACGGCGGCAGCCCTTCGGGGAAGCGCACCGCCCAGGGGAGACTGCTAGGCCTTCCGTAGTCGTCGTTCACCAGAAAACAACCTACCCGACCGAGCGCGTAGGCCGCCGCCAACGCTGGAGCTGCGATCTGCATGGTCCATCGCAGCGGCACCTTCAAGCGCCAGCCATTCAGTATCACCGCCAGAGCTCCGCCGATGAACCCGCCATACCAGACCAGTCCACCCCGGGAGAAGAGGGCGCCGGGATCTCGGGTGAGTGCGACATACCAGAGTTTGGCACCGATGATTCCCCCGATAACGGCGGCGGCTACAATGTCAGCAGCATACTCCTCCCGGAGTTGACGCTCCCGAAGCTGGCGGGCGATCAGCCAGCCTCCCATCAGAAAGGCCACCATCAGCATCAGCCCATACCCCGTGACCTCCAGCGGGCCCAGGTGGATGATGAACGGGTGGATGGTCATGAGACGGATCCAGGTAAGTGGAAGGCCAGGCCTGGGAGTGGAAGATCGTCCCGAGGCTCCAGATCGAGGCCGCTGCGCTCGCCCCGAGCGAGCCTCCAGGCTCCCGCTGCGGCAATCATGGCGGCGTTGTCGGTGTTGAGCCGCGGTGAAGCTACGCTGACCCGGGCTTGTCCCGCCAGTCGTTCTCGCAGTTGGGCTACCAGAGCGCGATTGCAGGCGACGCCACCGCCGACCATAGCTCGACCGTAGCCACTCGCTTCAACCGCATGGGCCGTCTTGGCGACGAGTACCTGGATGGCAGCATCCTGAAATCCTCGGGCGACATCGGCCGGATTGAGTGGGGCGGTGGAGTGATTGCCGCTGGTATCACCCTGAACGGTCCGGAGCACTGCCGTCTTCAGGCCGCTGAACGAGAAGGCATAGCGGTTGGCGCCCTCGCGATCGAGCTCCTGGAGCATGGGACTGGGAAAGCGGAAGCGGCCGGGCTGACCGTCCCGGGCCAGGCGTTCGATCGCTGCTCCTCCCGGATATCCCAGTCCCAAGAGATTGGCCACCTTGTCGAACGCCTCGCCCGCGGCATCGTCGAGCGTTTGTCCCAGCAGGCGGTATTCCCCCCACTGGGGAACGTCGAGCAGCATGGTATGGCCGCCACTCACCAAAAGTCCGATAAATGGAGGCTCGAACTCAGGCTCTTCCAGGGTGGGTGCGAAGAGGTGCCCCTCCAGATGATTGACCCCGATCAGCGGGCGATCGAGACTGAATGCCAGCGTCTTGCCGTACATCACCCCGACCAGGAGAGCCCCCACCAATCCGGGACCAGCGGTTACCGCGATGCCATCCAGGTCCTGAAAGCCACGACCGGCTTCTCTCAGCGCCTGTTCGACCACGGAGCCGATGGCTTGCACGTGCGCGCGGCTGGCCAGCTCGGGAACGACTCCGCCGAAGATGCGATGAACATCTTGAGAGAGGATGATCAGCGAGGCCAGCGAGGGTACACCGTTCTCCCAATGGACCAGCGAAG
>DATFQK010000046.1:0-4340 GCA_035264345.1 Gemmatimonadales bacterium
AACGAGTTCCCCAAGGACCACCAGGCCCGGTCAAGCGAGAAGCTGACCACCAAGGCCATGCAGGAGCTCGTCGACGGCGAGCTGAATTACAAGCTCCTTCGCCGCCGCCGCTCAGAGGCGTGACCGTGTGGGCCGGCCGACACGTCGTACTCGGCGTGTCCGGCGGTATCGCCAGCTATAAGAGCTGCATCCTCGCCCGGCGTCTCACCGAGGCCGGGGCCGAGGTCGAGGTGGTACTGACCAGAGGGGCTGGGGAGTTCGTTGGTCCGGTCACTTTCGAGGCGCTTACCGGGCGCCCAGTCCTGAGCTCACTCTGGGAGCGGGGCCGGGCGCTCGCGCATATCCAGCTCAGCCAGGCGGCCGACCTCATCATTGTCGCGCCGGCCACCGCCCACCTGATGGCCCGTGTCGCCCAGGGACTGGCCGACGATATCCTGACCTCGCTGCTCCTGGCCCGCACGGCGCCTCTGCTTCTGGCGCCGGCCATGAACGACGAGATGTATGCCCGGCCCGAGACGCAGGCGAATGTAGAGAGGCTGCGGGCGGGAGGTGTGACGCTGGTGGGTCCGGAGATCGGCGCCCTGGCGGAGGGCCCCTCGGAGCGGCCCGGCCGGATGAGTGAGCCCGAGACCATCATGGCGCATGCCGCCCGACTCCTGAGTGGCGGTCACCTCTCGGGCCGCAAGGTCATCGTTACCGCCGGCCCGACCCGCGAGTCGATCGATCCGGTTCGAGTGGTGACCAATCGCTCGAGCGGCAAGATGGGATTCCGGGTAGCTGAGGCCGCGTGGGAGCGAGGAGCCGACGTGGTCCTGATCAGCGGGCCCGTCGCGCTGCAGGATCCGGTCGGCGTGGTCGTGCGCCGGGTGGAGACCACGCTCGAGATGGAGCAAGCGGTCCGGGCGGAGCTTCCCGGGGCCGACGTGCTGATCATGGCCGCGGCGCCTGCCGACTTTCGTCCCAGCAGTCCCAGCGACGGCAAGCGCCCGCGGGTAGATGGCGCCCTGGCGGTTCCCATGGAGCCCACCGGCGACGTGCTCGATTCCACCCGCGGCGTCCGGAAGCCCGGCAGTCTCATCGTCGGCTTTGCTCTGGAGACGGGCGACGCGTTGGCCAAGGGTTTGGCCAAGCTGGAGCGGAAGGGACTGGATCTGATCGTGGTCAACGATGCGCTCGAGCCCGGAGCCGGGTTCGAGAAGGACACCAATCGTGTCGCCCTTCTCGGCCGGGACGGTACCCGGCAGATTCTGCCGCTCCAGTCCAAACGGGAAGTGGCCGAGGCGATCCTGGATCGGGTGGAGCAGACCATTGGCCAGTGAATGGGAGCGGTATCTGCGGCAGCAGATCGAATTGGGGGGCGCTGAGGTGGTGCTGAGTCGGTCGGTCAGTCGGTCAGGCGGCCAGGCGGTCACCGCTGATCCGGAAACCACCGAGGCAGATCAGCCCGAATCGCCGTCCCGACCGGCTGACCGTCCGACCGTCCGACCGTCCTGGCAAAAAGGCGCTCCCCCTATTCCCGGTCCGGGGCTTGCCGTCGAGTCGCCGAGTCACGTGCTCGACGATGAGCTGGTGGCGCTGGACACGCTGGAGAAAGTCGCGGAGCGGATCCGCACGACGCATTGTTGTGCCTTGTGTCCCCATAGGACGAACGCGGTGCCCGGTGAGGGAAATCCCCGGGCAAAGCTCTTTCTGATCGGTGAGGGCCCCGGCGCTACCGAGGACGCGCAGGGTCGCCCCTTCGTCGGCCAGGCGGGAAATCTGCTCAACGGTATTCTGGAGGCCATTGAAGTCCCCCGGGACTCCGTGTACATCACCAACATTGTCAAGTGCCGACCGCCCCAGAATCGAAAGCCCTTGCCCGATGAGATCGCGGCCTGTATTCCATACCTACATCGCCAGATCGAGATCGTTCAGCCGAAAGTGATTCTGGCCCTCGGCAGTACTGCGGGCGAGGCGATGCTGGGCGTGAGAAAGAGTCTGGGGGAACTGCGCGGCAAGGTGCACACGTACAACGGTATTCCGCTGGTCGTGACGTATCATCCCGCGGCGCTGCTCCGCAACCCGAACTGGAAGAAGCCTACCTGGGATGACGTCCGTATCGCACGACAACTACTCGACCGCTGAGACCTACTCGGGCCGATCGGCGCCCTGGAGTCAGGAAGCCGAACAAGCGGTCCTGGGCGCGATGTTGCTGGACCAGGACGCGGCGCTGCGTGCCGCCGAGCTGGTGGACGACTCGATGTTCTATCGGGAGGCGCACCGCCGGCTGTTCCGCGCGATGCTGGCGCTCACCGAGCAGCGGGTCGTCATCGATCACATCACGCTCCGGGACGAGCTGCTCCGCCGCGGGGAGCTGGACGCGGCGGGCGGCCTGGAATACCTGGCCGAGCTGGTCGACGCAGTGCCCACCGCGGCCAACATCGAGTTCCACTCCAAGATCGTCAAAGACAAGGCCATCCTCCGCCGCCTGATCGAGACGTCGACCTCGATCATCACCGAGGCCTACGACGGCCATTCCACCGCCAACGATCTGCTCGACAGTGCCGAAGCCAAGATCTTCCAGATCTCGCAGCAACGCGGCGACGAAGGGTTCACCCGCATCAAGGAGATGCTGTGGCCCACGATGGAGCGCATCGAAACGCTCCAGCGCAGCGGCAAAGCGATTACCGGCGTGCCCAGCGGTTTCACAGATTTGGACGAGATGACCTCCGGCTTCCAGGCCAGCGAGCTCATCATCGTGGCCGCTCGGCCTTCCATGGGCAAAACGGCATTCTGCCTCAACGTGGCTACCCAGGCGGCAGTGGATGGATTCGGGGTGGCCGTGTTCTCGCTCGAAATGTCCAAGGAGGCTCTGGTCCAGCGGATGCTCTGCGCTGAGGCCCGGGTGGACAGTCAGGCGGTGCGCCGGGGCACGCTCCGAGATCCGGACTTCACCCGGCTTGCCCGGGCGGCCGGCATCCTGCAGAGCTGTCCGGTCTGGATCGACGATTCACCGGCGCTCACCCTGCTGGAAATGCGATCCAAGGCTCGCCGGCTCAAGGTGGAAAACGATGTTCGGCTCATCGTGGTGGACTACCTCCAGCTGATGCGGAGTCCCGAGTACGCCGAAAACCGGGTGCAGGAGGTGTCCGATATTTCCCGCTCGCTCAAGGGCCTGGCGCGGGAGCTGAACATCCCGGTCATTGCGCTCTCCCAGCTTTCCCGTGCTTCGGAACAGCGCGGGGGCGAGCGGCGGCCCATCCTGTCCGACTTGCGGGACTCGGGCGCCATCGAGCAGGACGCCGATGTGGTGCTGTTCATCCATCGCCCGGAGATGTATCAGAAAGAGGACAGTGAGGGCAACAGCCTCGAGGGCACGGCCGAGGTGATCGTGGGCAAGCACCGCAACGGACCCACCGGTCTGGTCAATCTGTACTTCCACAAGCAGTTCACCCGGTTCGACAATCGAACCGAGAGAGAGGCGCCGGAGTGAGGACAGGCGGGCGGTCAGGCAGTAGCGTTGTCACCCCTTCACTGCGTTCAGGGCAGGCTCTGACCGCAGCGAATGGGCCAAGCCGTCGTGACCGGAAACAGGATGGTATTGTCGAGTGGTCCTGGCTCCTTCGCTCCGCTCAGGATGACAGCCTTATTGAGACTGTCGTACCGCAAAGCCAGCATGCCTAAACCCAAATCGATCTACCGCTGCACCGAATGCGGGCACGAACACCCCAAATGGGTCGGGCGCTGTGAGGCCTGTGCCGCATGGAACTCGATCGCGGAGGAGCCGGCCGTACAGCGGGGCGGCGGGGCAGCGGGGAAGCGGGGCAGGACGGGCGGGAACGTTCCCTCATTCCGTCGTGCCGACGTACCACCCACCCGACTCCGCGACGTCGCGGCGCAGCCGCTGGAGCGGTGGCGGACGGGACTCAACGAATTCGATTTCGTGCTCGGGGGAGGGATCGTCCCCGGATCGATGACGCTCATTGGCGGTGAACCAGGGATTGGGAAGTCCACCCTTCTGCTTCAGGCCGCAGCTCGGCTGGAGAATGCGGGGCATACGGTTCTTTATACCAGCGGCGAAGAGTCGCCGGACCAGATCCGGCTTCGGGCAGACCGCCTGATCAACGAAGATGCCGGGTCGGTGCACGTGCTGGGCGAGACCAGGCTCGAATCGATCATCCAGGCGGTCGGCAGCGTGGGCGCCGATGTGGTGGTGATCGATTCGATCCAGACGGTGTACACCGATCAGCTGGAGAGCGCACCAGGCAACGTCGGGCAGGTGCGCGAGTGCTCCGGCCAGCTCATGCGGTTCGCCAAGGAGAGCGGAACCTCCGTCATCGTGGTCGGCCACGTTACCAAAG
>DATFQK010000047.1:0-3391 GCA_035264345.1 Gemmatimonadales bacterium
GCACGACGACTACCACCAACGCGAGCTCGCCGTGGCATCCACCGCCGCAGCACGCACAGGGACACGACCGCAGAGGGAGTCGGCTCAGCTTTCTACCGGATCGACTTGGGCTTGAGCGGAGAATCGTTTCCAGGATTGGAATCCGCCAACGAGATCGGTGGCGCGTTCGATGCCGAGTTGGCGCAGCGACGCGGCCGCCAGGCTCGAGCTGTACCCCTCGTCGCAGACGATGATCATGCGCAGGTTTGCGCTGTCTGCCTCGGCAACGTGGTGCGGGCAGCTAGGGTCCAGCCGCCACTCCAAGACATTGCGGTCGATGATCATCGCCCCGGGTAGCTCCCCATCACGCTGCCGTTGCTCGATCGGGCGGGTATCAATGACTAAGGCGCCCGCAGCGACTTCCGATGCCAGATCCGCGGCGTCTACGCGATCCAGCCCGAAGCGAACCTCCTCAAGCAGGACGTCGATCGCCGCTCGGCCCACCATCACAAGTCCTCCAAAAACCAGACCTCCTGAGCGTAACCGGGGGAATAGGCCTTCCAACAGCGACACGAATGAGGCCAAACCGCAGCCCGCGCGCCGGCTCACCCGCGGTCCCTCTCGAGGGCGCCAATGAAACCCTCGGCAGTGGTCACCTCGCACAGCCTGCACAGGATCACGTCGATCGAGAACCGGTGGACCTCCCAGACGCGGCTGGCGCAGCAGTCCTCCAGCACCAGCACACGGTAGCCTCGATCGACCGCCTCCCGGGCGGTCCCCTCTACCGCGAACTGAGTGGCCACCCCAGTGAGCACCAGGGTGTTGACGTCCCGGAGCCGCAACAAGCGATCCAGCTCAGTCCCGGCCAGCGCGCTCACCCCCCGCTTGTAGACGACCAGCTCGCCAGCGATAGGCGCCACCGGTGCATAGAACTCCGATCCCCAGCTGCCCTCCACCGACCGGTCGGCCGCGTTGGCGAAAAGCGGGGGTCTATCAGATAAACGGTGGATCTGATCTGGTCGGTGATCATCTTGTCGGGATGCGGCCTTCGAATGTGACCGCGAACGCGTTCAGGGCTGGTTTCCACCGTGTGGCCCATCGTGCCTTGCCTTTGCCGGTCGGGTCCAGCGACCGGGTGGTGAGATAGAGACACTTCAGCGCGGCTTGTTCGTTGGGGAAGTGACCGCGGACTCGGACGGCTCGCCGATAGCGGGCGTTGATCGACTCGATCGCATTCGTCGAGCAGATGATCTTGCGGATCTCCACGTCGTAGTCCAGGAACGGCACGAACTCGCTCCACGCGTTCGCCCAGAGCTTGGTGATGGCCGGGTAGAGGCTGCCCCATTTGTCGGCGAATTCGGTGAACCGGGCCCTAGCTTGGGCTTCGGTGGCGGCGGTATAGATCGGTCGCAGGTCATGGGCGATCTGGTCCCAGTACTTCCGTGAGGCGTAGCGGAAAGTGTTGCGGATCAGGTGAATGATGCAGGCCTGCACGGTGGTGAGCTCCCAGACGGTATTGATCGCCTCGGGCAGCCCTTTGAGTCCGTCGCAGACCGCGATGCACACATCAGCGACACCGCGGTTCTTCAACTCAGTCAGGATTTGCAGCCAAAACTTGGCGCCCTCGTTGCCGTCACCAACCCACAGGCCCAAGATGTCGCGTTCCCCGTTCACGGTGACCCCGATGACCACATAGATCGGTTTGTTGCGGACCTGCCCATCGCGGACCTTGACCACAATGGCGTCGATGAAGATCACCGGATACACCTCATCCAGTGGCCGGTTCATCCAGGCGCTCATCTCCTCCAACACCTGGTCGGTGATCTTGGAGACCGTCTCCCGCGACACGCTCGCCCCGTAGACCTCGGTGAAGTGCGCCGAGATCTCCCCAGTCGTCAAGCCGCGCGCGGACAGCGACAACACGATCTGATCAACCCCGGTCAGCCGCCGCTGCCGCTTCTTCACAATCGTCGGGGAGAAGGTCGCATCGACATCACGGGGCACCTCGATCTCCACCGGCCCGATCTCGGTCAGCACCGTCTTGGACCGCACCCCGTTGCGGGAGTTACCACGGTTGCGGCCCATCGGATCATGCTTGTCGTAACCGAGATGATCACTCATCTCCGCCTCCAGCGCGGTCTCCAGCACCCGCTTGGTCAGCTGGCTCAACAAACCGTCCGGGCCAACCAGCTCGATGCCCTTCTCCCGGGCCTGGGCCACCAGCTGCTCGGCCACGCCCTGCTCATCGAAAGCCGGCTCCACCGGCTCCCGCCCTACTGCTTCGGCTGCCACGTCGTCGATCGTGTCAGTCATGGTCTGACTCCTCTCGGATTTCAGACCAGCCAGTTCCACCGTTCAGCCGACAGTCCCTTCCAGGCCATCCCCCGGCATGCAGTGCTTGACGTCGGTGGCTAAGCAATGTTGGGACTGAGCAGTTTCGGGGTGTCCAAGGTTGAATGTCTACCTGACCACCCGGTCACTAGACCCACCGGCCAGGGCAGGTTCATTGATGTGCCTGAAGAGGGGTGAGTTCCTGGCTGGCTGCCCAGGAGCCGAGCAGGGCCAGGGCGTGGGCGGTGGGTGAGTCGGGTTCGGCGGTATAGATGGTCATGGTCAGGCCGGGTTCGGCTCTGAGGTCAAGGCTTTCGTAGGCAAGGGTAAGGCCGCCGACCATGTGATGGTGGAAGTGTTTGGTGCCGGTGCCGTGGGTGCGGACGTTGTGGGAACTCCAGCGGCGACGGAACTCGTCGCTGCGGGTGGACAGCTCGCCGACCAGGTCGTGGAGGCTCTTGTTATGCGGGTCCTGCCCGGCTGCGGTGCGGAGGTTGGCGACCGTCATGTCAGCGGCGAGGTCCCAGTCGAGGTAGAAGCGGTGGGCGGCGCTGTCGAGGAAGGTAAACCAGGCAAAGTTGGGCGAGGCGTTGAAATCGTTGTAAAGGTCGGCGTAAAGCGCGCGGCCGAGGTGATTGGTGGCGAGCAAGTCGGACCTGTTGTTGCCGACGATCGCCGGCCCGGTGGTAATCGAGTCAAGAGTCCATTGCAGGCTCGGCCGCACCGTCCATTGGTTGGGAACGCGGCGGGGTCGCATAGCCGCGCTGGTGCCGTCGGCGGCGTGGGCCAGGTGGAACAGGTGGACACGTTCGGCTTCGTCGAGCTGGAGGGCCCGCGCGATCGCGTCCAGAACACTGGCGGACACCCCACCGAGTGAGCCACGTTCGAGCTTGGCGTAGTACTCGACACTCATCCCGGCAAGGGCGGCCACTTCGCTGCGACGCAGCCCTGGCACCCGGCGGTGGAAGGTCTCCGGCAGCCCGGCCCGCTGCGGGGTGACCTTCGCGCGTCGGGAGGTCAGGAACTCACGAACTTCGGCGCGGTTGTCCACGTCAACGACACTACGACCGGAACCGGAAGT
>DATFQK010000048.1:0-7723 GCA_035264345.1 Gemmatimonadales bacterium
GTTGCTTGAACCCCTGCGCCCGAAGTGAGGAACGTGGTGCTTGCCATCACATCTCAGGGCGGGTCAGGGCCCTATCCTCACCCGGTATCTCAAGACAGTGGCGCCGAGTGGCGCGGGCGTTTTCGAGCACACGCAACGAAAGGAAGGTCGAATGTCAGGACCGAGAATCATGGCCGCGGCCAGCGGGCTGGTAATCGCCTTTGCCGCCGTGCCTCTCGCCCCGATCCACGCGCAGGGGCAGATAAGCCAGCTGAGCCAGGACAGCAAGCTCATCTTCCAGATGGCCAGCAGCAACATTATGGAAGTGCGGCTCGGGCAGATGGCCCAGCAGAAGGCAAGTAATGCGTCCGTCAAGCAGTTCGGCCAGCAGATGGTGACGGATCACACCAATCTGGAAAACCAGCTCACCGGCCTGGTCTCCAAGAACAACACCAATTTCCAGCCTGCAATGAGCAAGGAGAACGAGGCAGAAGTCTCCCGGCTGGAGAAGCTCTCCGGAGCCCAGTTTGACCAGCAGTACATGACCTCGATGATTCAGCACCATCAGCAGGACATCTCCACACTCCAGAGTCAGGGCCAGTCAGCCAAGTCGGCCGAGGCTCGGCAGATGATTGCCGCTGCCCTGCCGGTGCTGCAGCAGCACCTGAGCACGGCCACCCAGGTGGGTGGACAGGTGGGCGCCAGCGGTGGAGTGGCCGTCGCCACCCAGCCATACAGGAATCCCACTACCACTACCACCCCTCCGACCACCCAGAATCCGACGGTCAGCACACAGCCGGGGCAGGTGAGCGCGCAGGGCGATATCAGCGCCGACATGCCGTTCGTGCGTGAAGCGTCGAGCGCCAATCTCATGGAGATCCGCCTGGGGCAGCTGGCCCAGAGCAAGGCCTCCAATCAGGCGGTGAAGCAGTTTGCTCAGCGGATGGTGGCCGATCACAACAACCTGCTGAATCAGCTCACCAGCGTGGCGTCGACCAGCGGCCAGAGCTTTACTCCCACGATGGATTCGCGGCACCAGAATCAGATCGACCGGCTTCAGGGCTTGTCAGGTGCCGAATTCGATCGCAACTACATGAGCCTCATGATCAAGGCCCATCAGCGGGACGTGAACCACTTCCAGACCCAGAGCCAGTCGGCCCATTCCAACCAGGTACGTACCCTGGCGACCAACAGCCTTCCGGTGCTGCAACAGCACCTGAGTCTGGCGCTACAGGTCGGAGGTCAGGTTGGCGCCGATAGCACCGGGAACTATGCCGGTGGCAACGGCGGTGCCGCAAACGGTGATATCAAAGCCGATGCCGAATTCATTCGTGAGGTGAACTCGGACAACCAGATGCAGATCCAGCTGGCTCAGCTGGCGCGGGAGAGATCCAAGAACCCGCAGGTGCGTCAGTTCGCCGAGCAGGCCGTCACCGATCACAACCGGCTGCAGAACCAGTGGAGCGCCATGGCCTCGAAGAGCGGCATGACCCTGAGTAAAGGCCTTGGCCCGATGCACAAGGAGAAGGTCACCAACCTGAAGAAGGTGAACGACAAGAACTTCGATCAGGCCTACATGATCACCATGATCCAGCAGTACTCCGATGAGACGAGCTACTGGCAGAAGGAAGGTCGCGCGAGCCAGTCGGCCCAGGTGCGGCAGCTGGTCAACTCCGGCCTACCCACATTGGAGCAGAATTTCAACGAGGCCAAGCGCATTGGGCGGCAGCTCGGCATAGATCCCAACGAGGCGCTGAAGAACCGGTCGGACGTAACTAAGAACAAAGGCAAGAACAACGATAAGAAGGACTAAGGTTCTTAAGCCAGGAAGGAAGGGGCGTCCTCCGGGACGCCCCTTTTTTCTGACCTCTCCCTTTGGTACATCCCCCTCGCCACGATCTCGAACGACCGCAGCCGTGCCTGATGATCGAAGATCTGCGATGTAAGCATCAGCTCATCCGCTCCCGTCCGCTCGGCGAATGCGTCCAGCCCTCTTGCGACGGTCTCTTCGGTGCCCACGACGGCAGAGCTCAGGGTCTGCTCCAGGATCGATCGCTCCAGCGCGCCGAGTCGGTCCGCGTAGCCCCTCTCGGGAGGCGGCAGCTTGCCCGGGCGCCCCGAGCGAAGGTTGATGAACGCCTGCTGCAGCGAGGTGAAAAGTGTTTGCGCCTCTTCTTCCTCGTCCGCGGCAAACAGGTTGACACCGAGCATGACGTAAGGACGCTCCAGCTGCTGGGAGGAACGAAAGCCGGAGCGATAGAGATCCAGCGCCTGATCCATCAGCGCGGGGGCAAAGTGGGAGGCAAAGGCAAAGGGCAGACCCATCGCCGCAGCCAGCTGCGCGCCGTACAGACTCGACCCCAGGATCCAGATCGGAACCTCGAGGCCGGCGCCCGGAACCGCCTGAACCTTCTGCCCCGGATGCAGCGGCTGGAAGTAGTGCATCAGCTCGGCAACATCATGGGGGAAGCTGTCGGCGGCAGACGGATGCCGGCGTAACGCCCTCACGGTGAGCTGGTCGGTGCCGGGAGCCCGGCCCAGCCCGAGATCGATTCGACCGGGAAAGAGCGAGGCCAGGGTTCCGAACTGCTCGGCGATCACCAGCGGCGAATGATTCGGCAGCATGATTCCGCCGGCCCCGACTCGAATGGTCGAGGTGCCGCCGGCGATGTGCGCGATCACCACCGAGGTGGCGGCGCTCGCAATTCCGGGCATGCCATGATGCTCGGCCAACCAGAAACGGCGGTATCCCCAGATCTCCGCGTGCTGCGCCAGATCCAGCGATCGCCGCAGCGCCTCCGCGGCATCGCTGCCCTCCGTGATCGGAGCCAGATCGAGCACAGAGAGCGGGACCATATTACCGGTCCACCGTCGCCATCATGTGCTCGTTGTACCGCGGGCCCGCCACCTTCTCCGGCGGGAGCGCCGCATCGAGCTGCGCCATCTCGGCGGGACTGAGCCGGATCTCCGCCGCCGCGACATTCTCCTCCAGATACTTCCTCCGCTTGGTGCCGGGAATCGGAGCCAGGTCATCACCCTTATGCAGCAGCCACGCCAGGGCGATCTGCCCCGAAGTCACTCTCTTGCGGCGAGCCAGCTCCTGTACCTCGGAGGCCGCCCGCATGTTGGCGTCATAATTCTCGCCCTGGTAGCGAGGATCTCCCCGGCGGTAATCGCCTTCGGGATACTCCTCTGCTCGCTTGGCGGTCCCGGTCAGGAACCCTCGCCCCAGCGGACTGAATGGTACGAGACCGATGCCGAGCTGGCGGAGCAGCGGAATAAGCCGGGGCTCCAGGTTTCGTTCCCATAGGGAATACTCACTCTGCAGCGCGGATATGGGGTGCACCGCATGGGCTCGGCGGATGGTGGCTTCGCCCGCTTCGGAAAGGCCGAGAAAGCGCACCTTTCCCTGCTGCACGAGATCGGCCATGGTCCCCACGACTTCTTCGATTGGCACTTCCGGATCGACCCGATGCTGGTACAGCAGATCGATGTGGTCGGTGTTGAGCCGGCGCAGTGAGCCTTCCACCGCCTCACGGATGTGTGCCGGACGGCTGTCGAGCCCCGTCATCTTTCCACCTTCGATCTTGAATCCAAACTTGGTGGCGAGAACGACCTGGTTGCGCTTGCCCTGAATGGCTCGGCCCACCAGCTCCTCGTTGCTGAAGGGTCCATAGACCTCGGCCGTATCGAGGAAGGTGCAACCCAGCTCGATTGCCCGATGAATCGTGGCGATCGATTCCCGTTCGTCCCGCTCCTCCGCCGTCCCGTATGATTGACTCATCCCCATGCAGCCGAGACCGAGCACGCTGACTCTCAGTCCCTGATTGCCGAGATTTCGCTGTGATAAATCCATTGAATCCTCACGATCGAAGAACGCGCATCCGATTTCCTAAGCTAATACCAGTGAGACGGCAAATGGTTTCGCCCTCCGACGGAGCTGTTGACAATGTTTGAAATGTTCACGTAAGTGGATAACTGTCACCCTCTTGCGCGATGAAAACACTTTTCCTATGTTGTCTTCGCCAATTCGAAAAAAGATCATTTTCGTGTTGGATTGTTGAGACCAATCGCGTGTCTCATCCACGCTGCAGTAGCGCGGCAGCGTGCCGAGCAAGAGGTTGATCCGCGATTCATCCGACTTGCAGCGCACACGCTGGTGAACCGAGTGGTCGCGCAAATCATTCGGGGATAAAAACCGGAGCTCCTGAGGCCACACCGCAAACGCTTCAGTTTAGGCGGTGGCCAAGGGAAGAAAAACGGAGGAGTGAATCCTCCGACTCCGGATAGCCAGTGTGAAAACGGCCCGCATTTCCACCCGGAAGTGCGGGCCGTTTTGTTTGTGATTCACCTCACAGAGGCCCGGTGCCTGGCCCGCAACACTGAACTCAGTGTCCAGCCAGGAGTGCAGGGTGAGTAAAGTGAAAGATCCGGTCTGCGGCATGTGGATCGAGGTGAGTAACGCCGCGGGCAGCACCACATACGAATCTCAGCCAGTGTATTTCTGCTCCGATCAGTGCCGGCGGGATTTCGAGTCAGATCCAGCGCGGTACTATGATCGGCTGGAGCGAAGACGTAGCTCCTTCACTGCTGCGAAGGGTTAGCCCCCTCGGTATCTCCCATGATGTGGTACCACCTGGTTAGCCTCGCAGTTCTGGCCGCTCCGGCCGACAGCATTGCCGTGCGCGACATTCAGGTCGCCGAAGGCGAGACGCTGCGGACCACCAGCATGGGCCGGGGAACACCGGTGGTCCTCATCCCCGGACTCTTCGGGGGTGCGTACAGTTACCGGAAGATCACCGGTCCGCTCGTCGCCCGGGGCTACCAGGCTATCGTGGTCGAGCCCCTGGGCTATGGTGCATCCTCTCACCCCAAGAAGGCCGACTACTCGCTCGATGCCCAAACCGAGCGGGTCGAACGAACCCTGGAACAGATGGGGATCCGCCGGGCCCTGCTCGTAGCCCATGCCAACGGCTCGGGCATCGGCTTCCGACTGGCGGTCGAGCGTCCGGACCTGGTGCGCGGACTGCTCTCCATCGATGGTGGTCCCGCCGAGACCGCGGCCACTCCCGAGCTGAGGCGGGTGTTTGCCCTCGGCGCGTTCCCGGTCAAGCTCATCCTGGATCCAGCCCGCGCCCGATACGAGCTCAAGGACGAGCTGACATCGAGCTCAGGCGACCCGTCCTGGGTGACCGATGAGGTGGTGCGCAAATACTCAGCGACACAGATTCGTGATCTCCATGGCTTCATCGATGCACTGAGCCAGATGGCAAAAGCCAAAGAGAAGGGCTCACTGGCAGAGCGGCTACAGCAGTGCGCCGTGCCGGTGGTGCTGCTGGTGGGGACCTCGGTCCACCGGGCTATGGTCTCGCCCGGGGAGCGCGACCTGCTTCAGCATCGGGTACGGCGGGTAAAGATCCAGGATATTCCCAGTGCTGGTCGCTATATCCAGGAGGAAAAGCCGCAGGTGGTGCTCGATGCGCTTGCGAAATTGAGTCAGATGGCTGGGTAGCTGGGACGGACGGGTCAGTCGAGCATAGCGACCGGCCCCGCAGGGTGTAAGTTGGCTTCATGTCCCAACGCCGGCTGATCCTGGCCATCGCCATTGTCGCCTTTCTGGCGGCGATTCTCTTTCCGGCGCTGATCGGTCTTCTCACGGACTGGTGGTGGTTCCAGGAAATCGGCTACCAGGCCGTGTTCACCCGGCCGCTTCTTACCAGTCTGTTGCTCTTCCTTGGCGCCGGCGGCATCACCTTCGGCGTACTCTACGGCAATCTGCGACTCGCCCAGCGGGGGCTGGTGCCGTATCCGGTGGTGCTCCGCTTCGCGCAGAATCAGCCGCGGGTCGATCTCACCGGACCGCTTCGCCGCGCCAGCCTGCCGGTTTCGCTGGTGATTGCACTGATCGCCGGATTCGGTGCGACCCCGGCCTGGGACCTGGTGCTCCGCTTCATCTACCGCACACCCTTCGGCATTCGCGATCCGGTCTTCTCCCGGGATATCGGCTTCTACGTCTTTACCCTTCCCGCGCTCTCGGCTGCTCTCGGGTTCCTGTCGACTCTCGCGCTGATCTCTCTGGTGGTGATCGTTCCGGTTTACGTGGTTCGGGGCGACATCCTGATCGGCCCGGGCGCGCGGAGAACGCCCCGTCTCCGGATCGAGCCGTCCGCCGCAACCCACATTGGGGCCCTCCTGGCCACCGTGTTTCTGTTGCTGGCTCTCCGACTCTGGCTGGTGGACCCGGCGAACCTGCTCTACTCCACTACCGGGCCTCTGGTGGGCGCCAGCTACACCGACCTCCACGCCACGCTTCCTGCTCTCAGAATTCTCTCCGGCCTGTCCGTTCTGGCCGCTGCAGCCGTCATCGTCGGCGCCGCGCGACGAGAGCTGGGTCGCTACGCCTTACTTGCGATTGCCGGCTACCTCGTGACCGCGATCGTCGGCCGTGGTCTTGTACCGGGGTTCGTACAGAAGTTTCTGGTGTCTCCCACCGAGCTGACCAGGGAGACTCCCTATCTCCGCTCCCACATCCTGGCGACGCGGCAGGCCTGGGGACTGGATAGCGTCGAGACCCGTGAGCTCACCGGTGAGACCAACCTCACCATGGCGGATATTCGGGCGAACGCGCCGACCATCGATAATGTGCGGCTCTGGGATCGCGATCCCCTGCTGCAGACCTTCGGCCAGCTGCAGGAGATTCGCACCTACTACGACTTCGTGTCGGTGGACGATGATCGATATTGGATCGATGGGAAGTACCGCCAGGTCCTGCTGTCGCCCCGGGAGCTGAATCCGCGATCGCTGCCGACCCGGACCTTCATCAACGAGCACCTCACCTTTACCCACGGCATGGGGCTCACGCTGAGTCCGGTCAATCAGGTGACCACTGAAGGACTGCCGGTTCTCTTCATCAAGGATCTGCCGCCGGTCTCAACCACGTCGCTCAAGATCAGGCAGCCGCAGCTCTATTACGGCGAATTGGCCGGCGACTTCGTCTTCGTGGATACCCGGCAGCGCGAGTTCGATCATCCCTCGGGCGAAAAGAACGTCTACGCTTCATACACCGGTAAGGGCGGAGTGCCAATCCGCGGCATCCTCCGGAGGGCGGTGTTCGCGTCCCAGTTCGGCTCCTCCAAGATCCTCTTCTCCGGCGACATCACCGATTCCAGCCGGGTGCTCTACAATCGGAACATCATCCAACGGGCGAGGAAGGCGCTTCCCTTCATCAGCTTCGACGGTGATCCCTATCTCGTAGTGGCGAACGACGGCTCGCTCAAGTGGATCCTGGACGGCTACACCAGCACTACCCGGTACCCTTATGCCGAACGGCTTCGGAACGGCATCAGCTACATGCGAAACAGCCTCAAGCTGGTGCTCGATGCTTACGACGGTAGCCTGATGGCCTACGTGAGCGCGCCGGGCGATCCCATCATCCGGACCTGGTCCCGGGTCTTCCCCGGCGTCTTCGCCCCGCTCGGGAGGATGCCCGCCGATATCCGGGCCCATCTCCGTTACCCCGACCAGATCTACCGGGTTCAAGCCGGGCTCTACACCACCTATCACATGGACGACCCGGTGGACTTCTATCACCGGGAGGACCAGTGGCAAATCCCCGAAGCCACGGATGCCGAAGGCAAAGTTCCCTTCATGCGGCATATCGTGATGCGGCTGCCGGAGGAGAAGAGCGCGGAGTACATCTACATGGTTCCCTTCACCCCCAGGGGAAAGGACAACCTCGCGGCCT
>DATFQK010000049.1:0-5013 GCA_035264345.1 Gemmatimonadales bacterium
CTTGACGGCAAGGTAGGCCGGAGACAGGCGTACACCGGGCAGCTCCAGTGCCTCAATCAGATGGTTCTTCAGACGGTGACCGAAATCCTTCACCGCTCAGCCGTGCCTCCGATCATCGTCCTCCAGGGCGACCATGGAACCAACCTGCTCCGCTACTCTGAGGCAGAGTCAGCATCGCTAGTGACCCCGGCCCAGGCCCGAGAGCGGTTTGGCGCCTTTGGCGCCTATTATTTACCGGATGACGGAGGGCGACTGTTCGCGGACAGCGTTTCCGTGGTGAACGTGCTCCAGCGAATTCTGAGTCACTATTATGGTGCCTCGGTTCCCCCCTCGGCGGATGACTTCTACCTGTCTCTGGAACGAACGCCGTACGATTTCGTCAAGCTCGATCCGGTGTCCCTGAGGCCGCTGGGCTCGGTGGCACCAGGTAATCACTGATGTCGGCTGACTGACCTTATGCCGTCGGTCCATCGTGATAGCGCCGCTCGGAGACGAAGAAGCCGCATCACGCCACGAGCGCTTGGCGTGATTCTTCGGCGCTCAGTGGCCGGCTGGTGGAACGACAATGTGCCCCGGTTGGGTGCCTCCCTCGCGTACTACACCCTTTTTGCTCTCGCCCCCATTCTGGTCGTGGCCATCGCTATTGGCGGGCTTGTTTTCGGGCCGGAGGCGGTACGGGGCGAGATCGTCGGTCAGATTCAGGGGCTGATCGGGCGAGAGGGCGCCGAAGCCGTACAGGCCATGCTGGAAGGCGCTTCCCAGCCGGGCTCCAGCATAGCGGCAACCGTGGCCGGCATCATCACCTTTTTTCTCGGGGCCACCGGCGCGTTCCTGGAGTTGCAGACTGCCTTGAACGCCATCTGGCACGTCGAGCCAAAATCCGATGGCAGCTACTGGCGAGTGCTGGTGATGCAGAGGGTGATCTCGTTCGGGCTGGTCGTAGCGCTGGGATTTCTCCTGCTCACTTCATTGCTGGTGAGCGCAGCCCTGGCGGCGATCCACCGTTACATGGGCAATGCATTCCCTGGCGTGGTCGTGCTCTGGGAGGCGCTGAATGTAATCGTATCCCTGACTGTGATTACGCTCCTGTTCGCCTTGATCTATAAGGTCCTGCCGGACGTCAAATTGTCCTGGAGAGATGTATGGATCGGGGCTCTCGTCACAGCTGGGCTCTTCAGCATTGGAAGGCTGGTCATCGGCCTATATCTCGGTACCGCCAGCATTGCCTCGACCTACGGTGCCGCCGGCTCGGTCGTCGTCATTCTGGTTTGGGTCTACTACTCGGCGCAGATCATTCTGCTCGGCGCAGAGTTTACCCGGGCTTACGTAGATGAATTCGGTGGCCGCCCAGCGACCGAAGAGTATGCCGAAAAAAAGACGGTAAAGCCTGGAAAAGTCTGAACGTCACACTCTTCCCAGCTTCCGTCTTTCTCGTCCTCTCCCGTCTTTCCCGTCTTTCCCGTCCTTCCCGCCCTACCTATGCGTCCTCCCCATCAACTTTTCCCCCTCCAGGGGCGCATAGGATCGCAGGCGGTCGAGGAGTACGCCGGGATCGGACTCGACAATGATGGCCTGGCGATGGGCTTCAGTCAGAAATCCCTCGCGCACCGCGTGGTCCAGGAACCCGGTCAATCCGTCGAAATATCGCTCCACGTTGAGGATGCCGGCCGGCTTCGAGTGGATTCCCAGCTGACCCCAGGTGAGGACCTCGAAGAATCCTTCCAGCGTTCCTATCCCACCGGGGAAGGCAATGAACCCGTCGGACATATCGGCCATCTGTGACTTCCGCTGGTGCATCGATGCGACCACGATCAGGTTCCGAATTCCGGTGTGGGCCGCCTCCTTCTCCATCAGCTGCTGGGGAATGATCCCGGTCACGTGGCCGCCATGTTCCTGGACCGAGTCGGCCAATTCACCCATCACGCCCACGCTGGCGCCGCCGTAGACCAGCTCGACGCCCTGCTCGGCCAGAACCCGGCCCAGCTCTCGGGCCGCGATCCCATACGCCGGTCGTGATCCGGCATTGGTCCCGCAGAAAACGCAAAGTCGATTGAAAGTGCGGTCGGCCATGTTTGGTTGCCTCGGGCGCGCGGGTCGACTATTTCAACAAGAGTAGAGTCTAGGGGGCTGGAGTCCAGAGTCTAGAGCCGGTACACGGAGGTCACCGATGGAACATCGCGCACTCGGCCGCCAGGGCCTCGAGGTATCCGCCCTTGGTCTCGGCTGCATGGGTATGTCGGATTTTTACGCCGGTCGGGACGACCGCGAGTCAATCGCGACTATCCACCGGGCTCTCGATCTGGGCATCGATTTCCTGGACACGGCAGACATCTACGGCCCGTTCACCAATGAGCGGTTGGTCGGCAGAGCAGTCAGTGGCCGCCGGCGAGAGGCTATCGTGCTGGCCACCAAGTTCGGCAACGTGCGGGGTGAGGACGGGAGCTTTCTGGGCGTGAACGGGAGGCCGGAGTACGTGCGCCGGTCCTGCGATGCCTCGCTGCAGCGGCTGGGGGTGGACTACATCGACCTCTATTACCAGCACCGGGTGGACCGCTCCGTGCCGATCGAGGAGACCGTGGGAGCGATGGCCGATCTGATCCGCGAGGGCAAGGTCCGCTTTCTGGGACTCTCTGAGGCGGCTCCGGCCACCATCCGGAGGGGAAACGAGGAGCACCCCATATCCGCGTTGCAGACGGAGTACTCCCTGTGGAGCCGGGATCCCGAAGACGAAGTGTTGCCCCTCTGCCGCGAGCTGGGTGTCGGCTTCGTGGCCTACAGTCCGCTGGGCAGAGGATTTCTTACTGGACGGTTCCGCACTTTTGAGGATCTGCCGGAGGATGACTATCGTCGCAATCAGCCTCGATTCCAGGGCGAGAACTTCCAGCGAAATCTCGATCTGGTGCAGAAAGTGGAAGAGATCGCCCGACAGAAGGGGTGCAGTCCGGCACAACTCGCACTGGCCTGGCTACTGGCCCAGGGCAAAGACGTGGTTCCAATTCCCGGAACCAAGCAGCGCCGCTATCTGGAGGAAAATATCGGCGCGCTCGATGTCCAGCTGACTGCCTCGGATCTTCAGGAAATCGAGGAGGTTGCCCCGAAGGGAGTCGCCGCCGGCGAGCGCTATCATGAGGCCGGCATGCGCACCATCAACGGCTAGACACTCCCGGTCTACTCCTCCAGGTCTGCTCGAGGGTCGGAGATGGCCTCGACGATACGACCCACCTCCTGGTCGCTGGCCGCTCCCTCCTCCCGCGCAATGTCGGCTTGGGCGACGATGCCGACGAGCGCTCCGTCCTCGTTCACCACCGGCACCCGGCGTACCAGACTGGCCACCATCACCTCGCGAACGGTTTCGACTTCGTCGTCCGGATCGCAGGTCACCGGTGAAGGGGTCATCAGCTCGCCAACCCGGACCTCGGGACCCTTCCCTTCCGCCAGTCCGCGAATCGCCAAGTCCCGATCGGTCACAGTGCCTACCAGGTTCCTGTTCTGCTCATTTTGAACTACCGGGATCGAGCCACAATCGTGCTCGCGCATCAGGGTTGCCACTTCACGCGCGGTGCTCTCCGGCGTGCACCATGCGGGATCGGGAGTCATGATATCCCGTACTTTCACTTGTCCCTCCGGGGTTATGGATGTCTCCAATCTGGGGTGTCTCGCCAGGCCCGCGGTGACCTGCGTAACTTTCGCCCGGCCATGCGCCTCCCCGGTACTATTCTCCAGGGCATCCTGGCTAGCGCAGCTCTCACATTTCTCCGGATTTATCTGGGGGGAGTCCTTGTGCTGCAGGGCTGGCTCGGGACTCAGCAATATCAGTCAGGCGGTCTCGCTCTGCTCCCGTGGGCCGAGCTGCTGGTGGGAAGTACTCTGATTCTGGGTCTACTGACCCGATTATCGGCCGCCGCTGCGCTCCTGATCGTCGCCCAGTCTCTTTTCACGAAAGGCTTGCAGGTGGAGATACTATCGCAGCCGGAGCTGGCCTGGGGCTGCGTGGCACTGGCGCTGATTATCGGAGCAGCCGGTCGAACCTTCGGGCTGGACGCACTTCTAGCCAAGCGCCGGGCCCGTTCGCCCTTCTGGTAAGCCGCTTACTCCATCCCAAGCACGTCCAGAATAAAGGCATACTTGAAGGCGATCTCCCGCAGGAGATCGTAGCGGCCCGAGGCGCCTCCGTGCCCGGCTCCCATGTTCACCTGAAGCAGCAGGCGGTTCTGGTCGGTCTTGGTTGCCCGAAGCTTGGCTGTCCACTTGGCCGGTTCCCAGTACGCCACCCGCGGGTCATTCAGACCGGCCGTAACCAGCATGTGAGGATAGTCCTTTGCCGTGACATTGTCATACGGCGAGTACGACCGAATGTAGGCGTAGGCTTCAGGATCCTGGGGATTTCCCCATTCATCGTATTCGATCACCGTCAGTGGCAGAGAGGCGTCCATCATGGTGTTCACCACGTCCACGAAAGGCACCTCGGCCACTACCGCCTGAAACAGGTCGGGTCTCATATTGGTGACCGCACCGATGAGGAGTCCGCCCGCGCTGCCACCGTTGATCACCATCCGCCGAGAGCTGGTGTACCCCTCGGCTACGAGGTGCTCGGCGACGGTAATGAAATCAGTGAAGCTGCTCTGTTTGCTGAGCCGTCGTCCTGCCTCGTACCACTGGCGGCCCAGCTCTTCACCTCCCCGGACATGCGCAATGGCCACCACAAACCCCCGGTCCACCAGGCTCAGGGCATTGGACGAGAAGACCGGATCGTAGCTCAGACCATAGGCTCCATACCCGTTCAGCAATAGTGGCCGGGTGCCGTCCAGGTCCAGCGGAACCCGGTAAACCAGCGAAATCGGGATGTCGACTCCGTCCGGGGCCCTGGCGTACACGCGCTCGCTGCGATAATGGCTCGAGTCGTAGCCGCGCACCTCGGTGTGTTTGCGAACCGTCCAGGTGTGCTGGATCAGGTCGTAATCGACCACGCAGCTGGGGGTGACCAGGGAACTGTAGGTGAAACGGTAGAGCGCG
>DATFQK010000050.1:0-5678 GCA_035264345.1 Gemmatimonadales bacterium
GTCCAACTGCAACAGTGGTTGGCCAAGAACCCCGGACTCAAGGACAAGGCGCTCGCCGATTCGGTGGCAAAGCAGCCGTGGGACCCGAGCATCCAGTCAATGGCTCCCCTGCCGGATCTGGTGAAGCGGCTGGCCGATGACATCCAGTGGACCACCGAGCTGGGTAATGCCTTCCTGGCCCAACAGGCCGACGTGATGGCGGCGGCCCAGCGGATGCGCAAGAAGGCGAAGGACAAGGGCACGCTGGAGACCAACGAGCAGCAGAAGGTTGAGACCAAGGTGGTCGAGAAGACGGAAGTCATCGTCATCGAGTCGGCCAACCCGGAGGTCGTCTACGTTCCCTCTTACAGCCCTGCCGTCGTATACGGACCTCCAGTCTACCCGTATCCGCCCATCTACTACCCGTACTATCCGCCCGGCGCCGCATTCATTTCGTTCGGCGTGGGGATGATGTGGGGGGCAGCGATGTGGGGCGGGGCCTGCTGTATGGCCGGCTGGGGCGGCGGCAACGTCTACATCAACAACAGCAACCACTTCAACCGGGTCGGCGGCGCTGGCGGCGTCGGTGGTGTCGGTGGTGTCGGTGGTGTCGGTGGTGTTGGTGGTGTCGGTGGCGCGGGCGGTGTCGGTGGCGTTGGCGGCGCAGGCGGTGCCGGCAGGCCCGGTGGTGCCCAGCCCAAGGGGGCTGGGGGCGCGTGGTCTCACAACCCTTCGCACCGTGGCGGTGCCCCCTACGCCGACCAGCGGACCGCCGACAAGTTCGGTGGTCAAACCCGAGGACAACAGGGGCAGCGGGGTGCGGGAGCCAGCGACAGGGCCGCCGGTAACCGTCAGGGACAGGGTGGAGCTGGCGCAGGAAACCGGGCCTCCGCCGGCGGTCAGGGACAGCGCGGCGGTGCGGGCGGGAGCGATAGGGTGCCCAATGCCAGCGGCGGCCGCGGCGGTGATCAGATAGGCAACCGCAGCGTTCCTTCAGACCGTGGGGGGAGCAGCGGATTCGGCGGCGGGTCGCGGGGGTATAATGGCGGTAGCGCCCGGGCCAGCAGCTCCCGCGGATCGTCGAGCATGGGCGGCTCCCGGGGTGGTGGGTTCTCTCGCGGGGGCGGTGGCGGAGGGCGTCGCAGATGAGCGCAGTCACCCGCGTGCTGGGACTTGCCTGGCTTATAGCAACGCTGGTTCCGCTGGCTGCCTGCAGCCGAGACGTGCAGCAGCGCCGGTTCGCCTCGCCGGAAGAGGCAGCGACTGCCCTCACTCAAGCCGCCGAGCGCTTCGACCGGCGTGCGCTGGTGGAGATCCTCGGCAGCGAGGGCAAGCCTCTGATCTTCTCGAAGGACTCGGTACAGGACCGGCAGCGGGCACTCGCGTTCGCCTCGGAGGCGCGCATTCAGCACCGGATAGAGCTGGATTCTTCGGGCACCGTGGCCACCCTGACGGTGGGCCCCACCGACTGGCCCCTACCTTTCCCCATCGTGAAGGACAGCAACTCCTGGCGCTTCGACGCCGAAGCCGGAGCGGACGAGATCCTCGTCCGCCGCATAGGGCAGAACGAGCTCGACGCCATCCAGGTCTGTCGCGGCTACGTGGAGGCTCAGCGGGCGTACGCCAGCAGACTGCACGATGGCTCCGAGGTCAACCAGTACGCCCAACGCATCATCAGTACGCCGGGGAAGCATGATGGTCTGGCATGGAAGGACAGCAATGGGATCTGGCAGGGCCCGGTGGGCGAGGAGATCGCGCGAGTGATCGCTGAGGGCTATACCGACAAGCTCCAGCCATACCATGGGTATTACTTCAAGATCCTGAAAGGTCAGGGTCCAGCGGCGCCACTGGGGAAAATGGACTTCGTGGTCAAGGGAACAATGATCGGTGGCTTTGCCCTGGCCGCGGCCCCCGCGGAGTATCGGGTGAGCGGAGTAAAAACCTTCATTGTCAGCCACACCGGAATCGTGTACGAGCAGGACCTGGGGCCCAAGACGCTCGAACAGTTCAAGGCCATGGAGGTGTATAACCCGGACTCGACCTGGGCGCCCGTCTCCAACGAGCCGGCCCCCACCCTCAGCACCCGCTAATCACCAACGGCAATTCAGGCCGACTCGAAACCGAAGCGGCGTTGTTACTGTGGTCGCCCCCGCAGTACATTCACCCCCCATGCCCGACCCCCGAAAGCTGCTCGACGACCTGCATCACCGCCAATCGCTCGCCGAGCAGGGCGGTGGCCCCGATCGCATCGCCCAACAGCATAAAAAAGGGAAGCTGACGGCACGGGAACGCCTCGATCTGCTGCTCGACGAGGGGAGCCTGGTCGAACTGGATCGGTTCGTCACCCACCGCTCGAGCGACTTTGGGCTCGATCAACAGATCTTCCCCGGCGACGGCGTGGTGACCGGGTCGGGGCGAATCGATGGCCGCCTGGTCTACGTATTCTCCCAGGACTTCACCGTCTTCGGAGGCTCGCTCTCGGAAGCGCACGCAGAGAAGATCTGCAAGATCATGGACCTGGCGCTCAAGACCGGGGCTCCGGTCATTGGGCTGAATGATTCGGGAGGTGCCCGCATTCAGGAGGGTGTGGTCTCGCTGGGCGGCTACGCCGACATCTTCCTGCGCAACACCCTGGTGTCTGGAGTGATACCCCAGATCTCGGTGGTCCTCGGCCCGTGCGCCGGTGGGGCCGTGTACAGTCCCGCGATCACCGACTTCATCTTCATGGTTCGGAACGTCAGCTACATGTTCGTCACCGGCCCCAATGTGGTAAAGACGGTCACTCACGAAGAGGTGAGCTTCGACGAGCTGGGTGGCGCCGACACTCACGGCGGCACGTCGGGTGTCGCCCACTTCGTCCACGACTCCGAGCCGGAATGTCTGCAGGCGGTCCGGGAGCTGTTGGGCTTCCTCCCACTGAATAACCTCGACGAGCCGCCCCAACGGCCCTCCGCCGACCCGGCCGACCGGCGGGACGAGGCGCTGCTGGAGCTCATCCCGGGGAGCCCGAACAAACCCTATGACATGCATGGGGTGATCGGCCGGGTGGTAGACGACGGCGCATTTCTCGAGGTGCAGCGGGGCTACGCCGACAATATCGTGGTGGGGTTTGCCCGATTCGGAGGTGCTCCCGTCGGGATAGTCGCCAACCAGCCGGCGGTCCTGGCCGGCGTTCTGGACATCAACGCATCGCTCAAGGCGGCCCGGTTCATCCGGTTCTGCGACTGCTTCAATCTTCCGGTGGTGACCTTCGTGGACGTGCCGGGATTTCTGCCGGGGGTGGCCCAGGAGCATGGCGGCATCATCAAGCACGGGGCCAAGCTGCTCTATGCCTACTGCGAAGCCACCGTTCCCAAGCTCACGGTTATTACCCGGAAGGCATATGGCGGCGCGTACGACGTGATGAGCTCGAAGCACGTTCGGGGCGATGTGAACCTGGCCTGGCCCTCCGCGGAGATTGCCGTGATGGGCCCCAAAGGCGCGGTGGAGATTTTGTTCAAGGACGAGATTGCCCGGGCCAAGGATCGCACCGCCGCTACCGACCGCCTGATCGAGGAGTACACCACCAAGTTCGCGCACCCGTACGCCGCCGCGGCTCGGGGTTACATCGATGACGTGATCGATCCCCGGGACACCCGTCCCCGCCTGATCGAGGCGCTGCGGATGCTGCGGGGAAAACGGGATCGGAACCCGCCGAAGAAGCACGGGAATATTCCGTTGTAGGTGGTGGCTGCCAGTCGCCAGTCATCAGACGCCAGTCACGCGTCGCCGATGCCGGATCGCAAACCGAGTTTTCTGAGGCAACTGGCGACTGCCGACTGAGGACCGTCAACTGGGCGACTGGCTACTAACCAGTGTCACCTCCCTCGATGGCGACGTCCCCTAGCCAAGAGGTACTCCGGGGGGCATTTTTGTCACACATGTTTCAGGTTGCTTCGGTGCAGACCACTCCCCCCAGTGCGACACGTCACCGGCTTCCCCCGGTAGCCCTGGTTCTGTTCCTCATAGGAACACTGACGCCGGCTGGACTCCGGGCCCAGGCTGCGATCGACCCCAATGTCGCGCCGAAGGCCGCCGCACTGGAGCGGAGCGGGGAACGGCAGATGGCCATCGATCTGTTGGGGCGGTACCTCGCCACCGCCCCCGATGATGGACGAGCCTGGCTTCAGTTGGGCCGGTTCTACCTGCTCGACGCCCGCGACTGGCATCTGCAGGGACACAGGGGTGATCCGGACGGGCTGCTGTACCTGGATTTCGCCGCCACCGCATTCGATCAGGCCATCCGGCTCTCGGTCGACTCCGGCATCGTTTTCCGCGGGCTCGCCGAGCTGGAACGCTCGGTGGTGGCGATCGAAGATTCGGGGTGGAATGTGGCCGGCCCGGGGCAGACTCGTCCGACCGAAATGCCGGCCTTCATTTTGGAGTTGGGGGCTAATCTCCTGAGCTCCTGCCCGGCGGGCGGAGTGCTCCTGCTGGGTAGCGACCTGGAAGCGCTCTCGGTTTGGTATGACGATCTGGACCTCCGCGCGCGCGAAATCCTCCCCATTCGCCCCGATCGCTACGCCACCGATTCGATCTATCGCCGGCGAATGGCGGAGGCGATGGGCATCGATCCCAGGTTGCCGGTGCGCAATGCGCTAGAGGACGTGGCCGGCCACCGGACTCTGTGCCTTACGCCGACGGCAGACAGTGCCGCGGCCCCCTCGCTGGACTGGCGACCATTCCGCCTCACCCGGGTGAGCCGAGTCGTCCCGGCCGGACCTGAAGCTCTATCAGTGACGGAGCTGTTAGAGGCCACCCGCCAGGGCAGCTCGGTCTGGGTTCGGGATGTCCGGGTGGTGTACGATCGCGCTGCCCGGTTCAATAGTCTCCTCTGCGGCAGTTTCCTTCCGGTGTTCGGCGACTCCCCGCCGCCGGCGTGCCGTCCCTGACGGTCCGGGTAACATCTTTCCTCCCGTCGTTCCCGTCTTTCCCATCCTGCCCGTCCTTCGATGAACCGCATCCTCATCGCCAACCGCGGAGAGATCGCGCTCCGGATCATCCGGGCCTGCCATGAGGAGGGTCTCGAGGCGGTGGCGGTCTATTCCAGTGCGGATCGAGCCGCGCCCCATGTGCGTGCGGCAGACCATGCGGTTGCCATTGGGCCCGCGGCACCGGCCCAGAGCTATCTCTCGATTGAACGCCTGATAGACGCAGCCAGGAAGACGGGGGCCCAGGCCATTCACCCGGGCTATGGTTTCCTGGCCGAACGGGCCGCCTTTGCCGAGGCGGTGGAGGGTGCCGGTCTGGTGTTTGTGGGACCTTCACCTTCGGCCATCCGGGCGATGGGGGACAAGACGGAAGCACGACGGCGCATGCAGGAGGCGGGGGTTCCTATCGTGCCCGGGGCCAGTGCCCAGAGCGAAGACCTGAAGGCCGCTCGCAGCGCGGCAGACGAGATCGCATATCCCGTCATGGTCAAGGCAGCCGCGGGCGGCGGCGGCAAGGGCATGCGGGTGGTTCGCGACGCCGCAGCGCTGCCGAGTGCGCTGGAGGCCGCGCGATCCGAGGCGCTCAAGGCCTTCGGCGATGGCGCCGTGTATTTCGAGAAGTTCATCGAGCGTCCCCGCCACGTGGAGATCCAGGTCCTGGCTGACCCAGAGCGGACTGTCCACCTGGGCGAGCGGGAGTGCTCGGTTCAGCGGCGTCACCAGAAGCTG
>DATFQK010000051.1:0-4338 GCA_035264345.1 Gemmatimonadales bacterium
GAAGAGCGGCGGAGCAACTACACGCTGGAAGGGGGCGACGTGCACTACCTTCGTTCCGATCTTCTGGTCGTGGGTTTCAGCGAGCGCACCTCTCCCGCAGCGCTGGATACCTTGTGCGACACCGTCTTCGAGCGGGGCCAGGTCACCGACGTGCTGGTGGTCGTCATGCCCAAGGCTCCTACCGCCATTCACCTCGACATGATCTTCAGCCAGGTCGACCGGGAGCTATGCGTGGTGTATCCACCATTCTTTGTGGGTCCTGAGCGGCTGCCGGTGATTCACCGGCGCAAAGGCACTGACGGAGTGGTGGAAGAGCCTGATTTCTTCGCCGCCCTGCGCCAGGTCGGCCTTCCCCTGCAGCCGGTGTTTGCCGGCGGCGAGCGGCGGATCAACCAGGAGCGGGAGCAGTGGAGCTCGGCCTGCAATTTCCTGGCGGTCCGGCCGGGTACGCTGGTGAGCTACCGGCGCAACGAGCAGACCTTGTGCGCTCTGATAGCGGCGGGATTCCGGGTCCTGCCCGCCGCGAACTTTCTCGCATTCGACGACTGGACCGATGCCAAGCACCGCACGGTGATCACCGTCGAGGGGAGCGAGCTGGCCCGCGGGGGCGGCGGACCCCGCTGCATGTCGCTTCCGCTCCGCCGGGAGCCGCTGTGATCGGCACCTCTGCCTATCCGGACAGCACACTGCTCGAGCGGGTCCTGCTGCAGCTGCATGGTGGTCCGCGTGCTCCCGCCGCGCTGTGCCGTGATATCCTCGGATTGTTCAACGCCCCGGCAGCCATATGTGACCGGCTTGCCTTCGCTCTGCTGGGCGCGGACCCGAGGGTGCGGCTGCTGGAGGACGGGCGCTGGTCGCTGGTTCCCGAGGCTCAGGGATCTCCGCTCCTGGATGACTGCGCCTTTGCGGTCGTGGACGTGGAAACGACCGGCGCGCGAGCGGGGTTCGGGGATCGGATCACCGAGATCGCCGTGGCGGTAGTCCATGGAAGCCGGCGCGAGATCGTGTTCGAGTCGCTGGTCAACCCGGAGCGCCCGATACCCCGTGCGGTCTGCGCCATCACCAACATCACCGACGAGATGGTGCGTCACGCGCCCCGCTTTGCCGAACTGGCTGAGCGCATTCTGGCGGTGCTGTCGGGGAAGGTCTTCGTCGCCCACAATGCCCGCTTCGACTGGAACTTCGTCAGCGCAGAGCTGCGGCGGTCCCGGGATCTCACCTTGGGAGGAACCCGGCTCTGTACCGTCCGGCTCGCGCGCCGCCTGGTGAAGGGGGTGCGTTCCTGCGGGCTGGACAACCTTTGCCGATTCTTCGGCTTCCGCAACAACGCCCGGCATCGGGCCGCGGGTGACGCTCTGGTTACCGCCGAGCTGCTGGCGCGATTACTGATGCTGGCCCGGGAAGAGGGTGCCCGCACCCTGAGCGACCTCGCAACAATCGAGTCCCGCCGCTCTCGCCGCCGCCGTCGCCGGCGCAGCGCCATGCCCACGCCTCCGCGCGAGGATTCCTGCCAGGAGGAGCTGCATTGACGCTCCAGAGGTCGTTCACCGTTGGGCGGCTCCGCTGCCATACGCTCGAAGGTGGCCGGCAGCGGCTGGACGGGGGAGCGATGTTCGGCGTCGTGCCGCGGACTCTCTGGAAGACCCGGATCGAGCCGGATGACCGCAACCGCATTCCCCTGGCGATGCGCTGTGTGCTGGTGGAGCATCCCGACGGTCTGGTTCTGATCGACACCGCCCTGGGCAATAAGGAGGACGCCAAGTTCCTGGACATCTACGGCGTGGAAAACCAGGGACTGGAGGGCGCCACCCAGCTGGAGGACGCGCTGGCCTCTGCCGGCTTTCTTCCCCGGGACGTGAAGTGGGTGATCAACACCCATCTGCACTTCGATCACGCCGGCGGCAACACCACGATGGATCCCGATCTGGAGAACGATCCCCGCCGTCACATCCGGATGACGTTCCCCAATGCCACCTATGTCGTGCAGCGGGGCGAGCTGGAGTTTGCCCGCCACACCAACGAGCGCACCCGGGCCAGTTACCTGCCTCATAACTTCGACCCAGTCGTGGCCGCGGATCGCTGGCGGCTGCTGGACGGTGACGGCGAAATCCTTCCCGGGATCCGGGCCAGAGTGACTCCCGGGCACGTGCCCTATCACCAGGTGCTGTTGATCGAGAGCGGCGGCGAGACCGGAGTCTTCGTCGGCGATTTGTTCCCCACCACGGCCCATCTGCCGCTTCCCTGGATCATGGGATACGACCTCGAGCCGCTTCGCACCCTGGAAAGCAAGCGTGCGTTTCTGGCCGACGCGGTCGCGGGCGGCTGGCAAATGATCTTCGAGCATGATCCCCGGGTGGCCATGGCCCGGCCAGTGCGCGAGGGGAAGGGAATCGAGCTGCGCGAGATAACCGCGGCGCCCGAACCGGCGGACCAGCTTTCCGTTGACACTCCTCGGGTCGCCCGCTAGCTTCCCCGCCTGTAAGTGAGGAGCTGAGGCTCCTCCACCCTGAGCCTGCCGGCCCGATGCCGCAGCGCAGCCGGGTCCTGGCTTCGAGGCGTTCAGGTGGCACTTGCCACCGTGCTTCGATCGTGGGCACCCGGTCATTGCCGGGTGCTCTTTTTCTTTATTGCCCTGGAGGCATTCACTGGCCACAAACGATCGTGAAAAGCGAATCCGCGTCAACCGGATGATCCGGATCAGCCCGGTGCGGGTGATCACCGCTGCCGGCGAGCAACTCGGCGTGCTGCCTATTGAGGAAGCCTTGGCGGCGGCAATGGAACGCGGACTGGATCTCGTGGAGGTGGCGCCCACCGCCCGCCCCCCGGTGGTCAAGATCATGGACTACGGGAAGTTCAAGTTCGAAGAGGCCAAGGCGGCGCGGGCAGCAAAGAAAAAGCAGCACGTCATTCAGCTCAAGGAAGTGAAGTACCGGCCCGGCATCGACGATCATGACTTTGATTTCAAGACCCGTCATGCGCGCGAGTTCCTGGGCGATGGAAACAAGGTCAAGGTGACGATGATGTTCCGGGGGCGGCAGATGGCGCATCTGGAACTGGGCAAGGCGGTGCTCGATCGGGTGGCGGCGAGCCTGGCGGACGTTGGGAAGATCGAGTCCGACGCCAAGCTGGAAGGCCGCAACATGACGATGGTGCTGGCCCCCAAGTGAGCCCGGCCCTCATGGGCCGGACGGTAAGGCGGTAGATACAGCGGCGGTATGGGGTGACCCGGATCTGCCCAGCTACGAGGAACAAAATGCCTAAGCAGAAGACCAAGCGAGCGGCAATGAAGCGCTTCAAGACCACCGGGAGTGGCAAGCTCAAGCGCTGGCACGCGAACCACAGTCACATCCTGACCAAGAAAACGCGCAAGCGGAAAAACCGGCTGAAGAAGGGCGACCTCGTCAGCAGCGCCGATTTCCCGCGCGTCAGCCGTCTCCTTCAGGCCTAAGGACACACCTCGATGCCCCGGGTCAAGAACGGCGTGGCCCATCACGCCAGAAAAAAGAAGATCATGGAGGCCGCCAAAGGCGCTCGCGGCGGCCGGAGCAAGCTCTACAAATCCGCCAAGGAAACCGCGGAGCGCGCCATGCGGTACGCCTACCGGGACCGGCGGAAAAAGAAGGGCGAGTTCCGCGCCCTCTGGATCACCCGCATCAATGCGGCGGCCAGGAGTCAGGGGATGAGCTACAGCCGATTTATGGCCGGGCTGCGGAAGGCCGGCGTAGACATCAACCGTAAGGTCCTCGCCGATCTCGCAGTCCACGACCTGGAGGCCTTTGCCCGCATCGCCGAGATGGCGAAGGGCGCCGATCGCCAGTAGCTGCGCGTGCCCCTGATGCCCCGTGGGGCCGTTCGCGATGGGCGGGCGGCCCCATGTATGTAATGGACGTATCGACCCGTGATCCTGATGTCTGATCCGACCGGTTATCCCGAACTCGATGGCTTGCTGCCGCGGCTCGCGGCCGTGCCCGGCCTCGACTCCGACGCGCTGGCGGCGGAGATCGTTGCCGTGCTGGGGCGAAAGAACGGCGAGCTCACGGCGGCGCTGCGGTCGGTGCCCTCCAAGCCGGTCGAAGAGCGCAAGTCCTACGGTGCCGCCGTCAATCGCCTGAAGGCGCAGTTCGAGGAAGCCTTCGCTCGGCGGAGGGAAGCGCTCGAGGCGGAACATCGGCAGCAGGAGCAAGGCGGGCTGGATCTCACCATGCCGGCGCGGCACCGCTGGGTGGGCGCCGAGCACCCGGTTACACGGGTGGTCGACGAGATCGTACAGATCTTCCGCGGGATCGGCTTTACGGTTGCGGTCGGTCCTGAAGTGGAAACCGACTGGTACAACTTCAC
>DATFQK010000052.1:0-3194 GCA_035264345.1 Gemmatimonadales bacterium
TCTCCAGCGGGCTCATTGCCGGCGGCGCTATCGCCGGAGTCACCATCGCCGGCATCGCCGCACTTCTGGTCTCCCGGGCCGAGGCTGCCCAGGTCCCGGCGGCCGACTACCTGGCCCACGTGGTGGGTCTGCAACGGGCACTGGGAGGCTTTGCTACCAGCGACATCGCGGCGGTTCTGGTGTTCGCGGCCCTGGGCGCCGTGCTTTACCGGGTGGCTCGCCGCTAGATGCCGCCCGGAGCCCCCGTCTCACCGGCAATCAGCGCCCGGATAATTCATGCTGCGTTGATGCTCGGTGTGATGTTGTTCTTTGCGGTTGCCTGGTACGTAGGCTCGATGGCGTCCATGCCGATCTCGGCGGTACCCGATCGGCGCGTGCTCTATCTGGGCCTCTTCTTCTTCAGCGCCGTCCTGTTTGGTGCGGCTGTGTACTCTGCCGGGCGGCTCACCAGCTCCAGCGCAGGCCTGTCGCAGGACGAATGGTGGCGGGCCAACCTGGGCCGGGCCGTTGTGATCTGGGCCTTGACCGAAACACCCACACTCCTGGGAACGGTGGCGTTTCTGCTAACCCACGATTTCCGCACCCTCATCGCCACCTTTACCGGCCTCCTTCTATTCGTGAACTACCGACCCAGCCGACTGTCAGAGGCGTGAGTGCGAGTCGTTAGCCTGTTGCCTGCGGCCACCGAGATTGTGGCCGCCCTGGGAAATCAGAGCCTGCTGGTCGGGATCTCCCACGAGTGTGATTACCCGCCGTCGGTCCTCCACCTTCCCCGGGTTACCACCACACCGATCGATATCGAGGCGTCCGGAGCCGCCATCGACGCCGAGGTCCGCCGGCTGAGTCAGGCGGGAGAGCCGGTCATCGCCATCGATGAGTCGGCGCTCCGGCAACTCGCTCCCGATCTCATCATCACTCAGGATCTCTGTCAGATATGTGCGGTCAGCGACGGCCTGGTTTACCGCCTGGCGGCCAGCCTGCAGCCCGCACCCCAGGTGCTGTCGCTCAGCGCGCGGAATCTGGCAGGCGTGTGGCGGGACATCCGTGCCATCGGAGCAGCCCTGCAGCTCAGTGACGAGGCGGACGAGCTGGTTCTCGGGCTTCAAAGCCGGCTCCGCAGCCTGGCCGCTGAACCATCTGCCCATACTCCCCGGGTACTCTGCATCGAGTGGCTCGATCCGCTTTACCTGGCAGGACACTGGGTGCCCGAGCTGGTTGCGACCGCTGGAGGAGTGGATGTCGGCGCAGCTCCGGGCAGCCGCTCAGCCCGAGCCGAATGGGCTGACCTTACATCACTCGAGCCGGAGTGCCTCCTGGTCATGCTCTGTGGCTTCGACATCGAACGGAGCCGGGCGGAGCTGGACCAGCTGGTCCATCCGGAAGCGCTGGAGCTGTTCTCCCGGGTCCCGACCTGGATCATGGACGGCAACGCGTACACCTCGCGACCCGGTCCAAGGTTGGTGGATGGCGCCAGAAGGATGCGATCGGCGTTCGACGGCCGGACTATGGCCGGTCTCGAGCGATGGGCCACAGCCGGAGCATGCTGACCATTGCCCAGGCCCAGGGTGCCGCCGACATGCTTCTGGCCCGCCATCTGTTTGAGGAATATGCTCGCTCGCTGGACGTGGACCTGTGCTTTCAGGATTTCGCATCGGAGCTTGAAGACTTGCCGGGCCAGTACGCCCCTCCCCGCGGAGAGCTCCTGCTTGCATCCTGGGATCATAGCCCGGCGGGTTGCGTCGCATTGCGGCCGCTCGACGGAGCTGCCTGTGAGATGAAGCGGCTGTACGTTCGGTCCGAGTTCCGGGGCCACGGAATTGGCCGAGCCTTGATTCAACAGATCATCGACGTTGCCCGGAAAGCGGGTTACCGGCACATCCGTTTGGACAGTCTTCCATCAATGAAGAGTGCTCTGACACTCTACCGGCAGCTCGGCTTCCAGGAGATTCCGCCTTACCGGAATAATCCAGTTGCCGGAACCGTCTACCTGGAACTGCCCCTCAACGGTCAATCACGTGACTCCTGATTCTCTCGCCTTCCTCAAGCGTCTGCTCGACACTCCAGGCCCCTCTTCGTTCGAAGCTGCGCCCGCCCGGGCCTGGAGAGCCGAAGCCGAGAAGTTCGCCGATACGGTGGAAGCCGATGTTTCCGGAAACTCCTTTGCCGGGCTGGACGGGTCAGGCGGGCCCCGGGTGATGTTGGCCGGCCACATCGACGAGATCGGCGTGATGGTCACCCATGTGGACGATGAGGGCTATCTCAGCTTCGATACCATCGGCGGCTGGGATCATCAGGTGTTCGTGGGGCAACGTGTCATCCTGCTGGGTCGGTCCGGCCAGGTCACGGGAGTGGTGGGGAAAAAGGCCATCCACCTGATGGAGCGGGAAGAGCGGGAAAAAGTCTCCAAGGTCGAAGACCTTTGGATCGACATCGGAGCCGCCAGTCGCGCCGAGGCGGAAGCCCGAATCCGGATCGGCGATCCCGGCGTGCTCTCGGCCGGGGTTCTCGAGTTTCCCAACGGGAGGCTGGTGAGCCGCTGCATCGACAACCGGATCGGAGCATTTGTTGTCCTCGAGGCGCTCCGGCTCCTGGCTGGAGACCGTCCGGCGGCCAGCGTCACGGCTGTGGCCACAACCAGAGAAGAGATCGCCGCGACCGGCGGTGGGGCCCGGTCGTCGGCCAGCCGGCTGGAGCCCGACGTGGCCATTGTGATCGATGTGACGCACGCAACCGACTATCCCGGCATCGACAAGCGTCGCCACGGCGACTACCGGCTTGGCGGCGGCCCGTCAATCTCGCGGGGAGCGTCGGTGAGTGAGATCGTATTCGAGCTGCTGGTAGAAACCGCCGACGCGGAGCAGATCCCCTACAAGATCGAAGCGGCTTCTCGCGACACCCACACCGATGCGGAAGCCATTTTCAACGCCCACCGTGGGGTGGCCACTGGGCTGGTTTCGGTGCCCAACCGCTATATGCATAGCCCGAACGAGATGGTGGCCCTCGAAGACCTCGACCGTACGTCTCGCCTGCTGGCGGGGTTTGCCCGTCGGCTTCGGACCGACACGAGCTTCGTGCCGCAGTAAGTAGCCCTTCTATTATTCCCGGATGCTTCGTAACGCGTTCGCAGTTCTGGGGCTGGCGCTCACGGCGGTGGTCCAATCCTTGGCGGCTCAGAAACTGGTGGAGCCGCCCCG
>DATFQK010000053.1:0-4139 GCA_035264345.1 Gemmatimonadales bacterium
GAAGCGACCCGCCATCAGGATGTGGCCGAACTCGTGCAGAAGGACGCAAGCGAAGAGCGCGAGGAGAGAAAGAGCGGCCGAGACCGCACCGCTTGGACCGGCTGCCTGATAACCCATCAGGGCCCACCAACCGACCAGCAGCAGGAAGGTGACATGCACCTTGATGGCGGTGCCTGCGATCCTCCCGATCGTGTACGACCAACGCATCTGCTCTCCTCCAGCTCAGCTCCCCGTAAGATAGCGTGAGCGCGGCGGCGTCAGCGTTTTGCTTGGAGTTCTGACCTCAGGTCAGTTAGAAATCTTGCTTGTATCAGACGGGCGTAGGCGGAATGGGCCTGGGGTTGAGGGCTCTCCCAGGGAAGGGAAGGGCGGTTGTCGGGGAGACTGCCCGAATGCCCCGGGTCCGTTCCGCCGGAGCCGGACTTCTGGCGCGGAACTGGAGCTTCGGGAGTTAGGTCTGAGCGGCTGACCCGATTTAGACGATCACTTTCAATCCAAACTGTGCCCGACTCCGTAGCTCCAATCGAGGCCGCTCCGGCTCGGCCGCCGGGATCATCACCTTCGCCTGCGCCTCACCCCGCAGCGGATGCAGCTCGGCCCACTGCGACATTGCCGTACGGAACACCACCTGGGCATCCAGCGAGTTCAGGTTGAACGTCTTCACGTAGAGCATGATTGCCTGGTCCGGCGTCATCTCGTCCGCCAGAACCTCCGCGGTCTCCAGTGCCATCCGCACGTGGGTCGCCGCCACCGCCTCATCCGAGATCGAAGCGGCCAGCCGGCAGTCCAGGTTCGTCTCCTCGACGTACTGCACCCGGCGCCGAAGCCCGCCAATCAGGTAATCGGGCCGGAGAATCGTCCAACTCGAAGCCCGCCCCTCGTGCTGAGGCTGGTTCTCGATCAGCCCGGCCAGCGAGATCAGCGCCCGGGATCGCACCGTCTCTTCGATCCCGGCGGGGACGCCGACTTCCCGGAAATACCGCTGCAGCGCCTCGTCGACGGTAAGCCGTGGCTTGAGCCGGCGAACGAACTCGGCCGCCTGATGCTGGTACGTCTCCGCCAGTCCCTCGAGGGCCCGGGCGAAGACCAGCTGGAGCCGGAGTCGGGTGGGAGGGGAGAAACGGCGGCCAACCATCAGACTTGGTACGGTCATACTGTCCTCGTTGAGCAGCGATTCAACTGCAAAAGTTTGCGCCGGGAGCGTCTCTCTGAAATGCGATCTTTGTGCCCGGCGCGGGTTGCTTTGCCGGCTCTGGCTCCACTCGCTAAGTAAGCGGCCGATAATTTGTTAGGCCCGAACTCCAGCGCCTGCAGCACCACGCTATCCAGTGCGCTGTAGCAGGCTCGCCACTGGGATTGGGGCGTGGTCGCAAGCTAAGTCTCGGCTGCAGACGTGCTTTCATCGGGAGTTCGATCCGTTTAGAATTGCCCTTTCGCCTCGACTCTGGAGCTTACCATAGCCACTACAGTCGCTCCCTCCCCGCCCGGCTGGACCACCAAGGACGCCGAGAAGCTCTACAACATGAGTGGGTGGGGGCTCGGTTACTTCCGGATCAACGCTGACGGGCACGTCACCGTCCATCCCGACGCCAACAGGAAGCGAGGACTGGATCTCTACCACCTCGCAATGGATCTCCACGCCCAGGGCGTCGGCCTGCCACTGCTGCTTCGTTTCTCCGACATCCTCCGCTCCCGGATCCAGGCGCTCGCCACCGAGTTCAGCAACGCCATCAAGGAGACCGGTTACGAGGGGCGCTACACCACCGTCTATCCGGTCAAGGTCAACCAGCAGCGCCACGTCATGCAGGAGATTGTGGAGTTCGGGGCTTCCCACGGGGTCGGACTGGAGTGCGGCAGCAAGCCCGAGCTCCAGGCCGTGCTCGGTCTCAACGAGAGCACCAATCATCTGATCGTCTGCAATGGGTACAAGGACGAGGAGTTCATGCGTCTGGCGCTGATGGGCCAGAAGCTGGGACACACGGTGATGATCGTGCTGGAGCAGCTGAGCGAGCTGGAGGTGCTGCTGAAGGTAGCCGACGAGATGAAAGTGGTGCCCACCGCCGGCGTCCGGATCAAGCTCGCCACCGAAGGATCGGGGCGCTGGGCCAAGAGCGGGGGGGAGCGCTCCAAATTCGGGCTGGATTCGGTCGAGCTGATGAAGCTGCTGGACCGGCTCGATCGGCTGGACCGGAAGAACGTCCTCAAGCTGGTCCACTTTCATCTTGGCAGCCAGATCACCGACATCCGCTACGTCAAGGCGGGGCTGGAAGAGATCGGACGCTACTACGTCGAGCTCCGGAACATGGGGTTCGATGTGACCCATGTGGATGTGGGCGGCGGGCTGGGTGTCGATTACGAGGGCTCCCGCTCGACCCGCCCGGCCAGCATGAACTACTCCATGCGCGAGTACGCCAACGACGTGGTGTACACTCTGAACTCAGTGTGCCGGAACCACGAGCTTCCCATGCCGCACATCATCTCGGAGTCCGGACGGGCACTCACCGCGCATCACTCCCTGCTCTTGATCAACGTGATCGACGTCGAATCCCAGGTGGAGCCGGTGGCTCCTCCGCTCCGGGAGGACCCCCATCCGCTGCTGCTGGAAATGGCGGAAAATCTGGAGGGCCTGGGCCAGGACCGGATCGAGGAAGTCTTCCACGACGCTGTGTTTGCCAAGGGGCGGGCCCAGGAATTCTTCGCCAGTGGGGTGTTTTCTCTGCGAGACAAGGCGGACGCCGACCAGTTGTATCTGGTGACCCTGGGCGCCCTCTCTCATGCGATAGGCGACGACAAGGCCGCCTTTCCCGAGATCGTCACCCACATCGAGTCGGAGCTGGTGGATCGGTACTTCTGCAACTTCTCCGTCTTTCAGTCGCTGCCGGACCACTGGGCCATCGACCAGCTGTTCCCCATCATGCCGATTCACCGGCTCAACCAGCCGCCGACTCGGCGGGGGACGCTACAGGACGTCACCTGTGACTCCGATGGGGTGATCGATCGGTTCACCGGCGGACGGAAGGGGAAACCCTCACTCGAGCTCCATCCGGTGGACGAAGGGCAACCCTACATCCTGGGGATCTTCCTTACCGGCGCATACCAGGAGATTCTGGGCGACCTGCACAACCTCTTCGGCGACACCAACGCGGTCCACGTCCGGCTCACCGAGCAAGGCTACGAGGTCACCGATCTGGTTCACGGCGACACCGTGACCGAGGTCCTCAACTACGTTCAGTTCAATGCGTCGGACCTGCTGGCCACCTTCCGCCGCAAGGTGGCCAACGCCAAGGATCTCAGCCGGCACGATGCCAACAGCTTCATCGCGGATTACGTCGCGGGACTCGAAGGTTACACGTATCTGGAAGGTGATGTACCGATTGAGGACAAAGCGTGAGCCCGCTTTTTATCTCTTGCTCACCCGCTCTCGCTCCGCTGCCCTCCGATCACCCCGCCGTTCGATGGGCACGAACGGCCGCTCTTCCTTGCCGACATAGACCTGTCTCGGCCGGGCGATCTTCTGGTCCTTGTCCAGCAGCATCTCTTCCCACTGCGCCAGCCATCCCGGTGTACGGCCGATGGCGAACAGCACGGTGAAATACTCGGTGGGGTAGCCCATCGCCTGATAGATCAGCCCGGAGTAGAAATCCACGTTGGGATAGAGTTTCCTCTTGATGAAGTACTCGTCTTCCAGCGCGATGCGCTCCAGCTCCAGCGCGATCTCCAGCTTGGGATTCATCCCGGTCTGCTCGAAGACATCGTAGGCCACCTTCTTGATCAGCTTGGCCCGCGGGTCGTACGACTTGTAGACCCGGTGCCCGAATCCCATCAGCCGCGCGCCCGATCCCCCCTTCACCTTCTCGATGAAGGCGGGAATGTTCTTCTTGTCGCCGATCTCGTCCAGCATCTGGAGCACAGCCTCGTTGGCCCCACCGTGCAGCGGCCCATATAACGCCGCGATGCCCGCGCTGACCGCGGAGAACGGGTCCACGTGAGACGACCCTACCGCCCGCACCGCGCTGGTCGAACAGTTCTGCTCGTGGTCGGCGTGCAGTATCAGCAGAATTTCCAGGGCACGCTGCAGCACCTTGTTGGGTTGATGCCGCCCGCCGATGCTGAAGGTCATGTTCACGAAGTTTCCGATG
>DATFQK010000054.1:0-10191 GCA_035264345.1 Gemmatimonadales bacterium
GGTGGGATCGGGAAGACCATTGTCGTCGCTGCAGGCGGTTACGGCCAGCAGGAGAATGCATGCTCCAAAAAGTGATTTCATCGAGCCGGAAGGTTAAGCGTCACGCGAAAAGGAATCAACATTTTTTTCTTGACTTCACCCCAAGCGACTCCTAACGTTCCGGGCAATTTTCCCCCCTGGAGTTTGAGGATGGCCAACCTGACCGAGCTCGTGCGGGGCCTGGCCGAGCGCGACGGTGTGGAGGCTGTGCTGGTGCTGAGTGCGGACGGGTTGCCCATCGAGCATGCTGCTCGTCAGCCCTTCGACCCTGAATCCCTGGCGGCACTCACGGCCACGCTGGTACCGTACGCCACACGCCTGGGGCTCAGCGCCGGCCGGGGCGCACTGCGCAACGCGGTCCTCGAGTATGACCGCGCGTTGCTGATCGTGGCCCACATCGCGGCTGGCGACTGCCTGGCGCTTCTGGCAAGCGCCGAGTCGGACGTCGGGCCGATCCTCCACGATCTTCGCCAGCACCGTCCCGCGTTGGCCGCGTTGCTCTAAACCCCGAGTTGAACTTTCGCTCACGAGCCCTGGATATCGGATGCTCCTGACTTCCCCGCTTCTCCGCTGCCCCGCTGCCCCGCTGTCATGAGATGGGCAGTCATTCTCGCGGGCGGCTCCGGGACTCGGTTCTGGCCCCTCAGCACTCCCGAGCACCCGAAGCAACTTCTCCCGCTGGCGGGGTCCGGCTCCACCGCTGAGGAGGCAGTCGACCGTCTGGGGGGGCTCATTCCCCGGGAACGAATCCTCGTGGTGGCCGGTCCGGCGCTGGCACCCCGACTGGAGCAGAAGCTCCAGCTTGTCTCCGCCAACATGCTGATTGAGCCGAGGGCCGCCTCCACCGCCCCGGCATTGATCTGGGCCACATGGGAAGCGCTTCGACGCGATCCTGACGCCGAGGTGCTCTCCCTGCATGCTGACTGGGCGGTGGGTGATGCCGCGGCCTTCCGCCGAACGGCTGACCTCGCGCTGACCACCGCCCGCGAGTACGCTCGTCTGGTCACGGTCGGGGTGGTGCCGTCTCGCCCGGAAACTGGTTACGGCTATATCGTTCCCGGTCCTCCTCTCGGCGACGGGGCCCGCATGGTGGCGCGGTTTTCTGAAAAGCCCGACGCCGCCACCGCACTGGACCTGATGGCCGCCGGCGCGCTGTGGAACAGTGGACTCTTTGCCTGGACCGCCGACAAGTTGCTGGCCGAAACGGAAGCTCACACGCCGGAAGTGGCGCCCTACCTCGGGATCCTGCGTTCGGGCAACATCGAGCGATTCTTCCGCGAGGTCACCCCGATCTCGATCGACGTCGGATTGCTCGAGCGAAGTCCGTCCGTAGCGGTGGTGAGCGGAGCGTTTGCCTGGGACGATATCGGCACCTGGCAGGCGCTTACCCGGGTTAGGGCGAAAGACCCCAACGGGAACGTACTGGTGGGCCGCGCTTTCGCGCACAACGCGGAGGATTGCGTGGTATGGGCGGAGCATGACGCCGTGGTTCTGAGCGGTGTCCGGGATCTGATCGTGGTCCAGGCCAACGGCAGAATCCTGGTAATGCCCGCCGAACAGGCCGCATCCATGAAGCAGCTGCTCGACGCGCTTCCGCCCGACATTCGCGAGACCGGCTCATGACCGCCTTGTATCTGCTCGAGCCGGAATCGCCTGGTGCGGCCTGGGCTCCCTTTGCGGGTGTCCGACCCATCGCGGAGCTTCGCGCCGGAATCTGGCGGATCCGGGAACGTTGGGAGGCTGCCGCAGGAGAAGACGCCACCGCGCTCCTGGGCGACCACGCCGCCGGCTTCTCTGAGTCCGACGAGCCCTCGATACAGCTTCCCAGGAGCATCGAGGGGCCGGCGCTGGTAGCGGCCTCCTGGTTCGCTCCCACCGGTGTGCCGCTCGATCCCTCGCCCGGAGTTCGGCGGTTGACCCACAGGCACCAGAGCGTCGGCTGGCTGATTGCGTCCGGCGAGCGCTGGATCGGGCCCCACGATCAGGGATCCGCGCTGGAGATCGAAGGCGTTCCCCTTCGCGGCACCTACGATCTGCTCACCGCCCTGGAGCAGCTGCTGATCGCAGACTGTGCCGACTTTCTCGCCGCGCCACATGGAGGAGTACCCGAGGGAAGCCTGGTCCTTGGCGATCCGACCCATGTGATCTGTCTGGGCGCCACCGTCGAGCCTGGTGTGGTGTTCGACGTGCGCCAGGGCGCGGTCGTGGTGGATCAGGGCGCTGAGGTAAGGAGTGGCGCTCGGCTCGAAGGTCCCATCTATGTGGGCCCGGGGACTCGGGTATTGGGTGGCTTCCTCCGTGGTTCCGTGTTCGGGCCGGAATGCCGGGTGCGCGGCGAGATCTCGACCAGTGTGTTTCTGGGTTACGCCAACAAGAGTCACGAGGGCTTCGTGGGCCACAGCGTCATTGGCCACTGGGTAAATCTGGGAGCCGGCAGCACGACGTCCAACCTCAAGAACACCTACGGCCCGGTGCGTTTGGAGGTCGGCGGCGAGCGGATCGAAACCGGCCGACTCAATGTGGGCAGCCTGATCGGCGACCATGCCAAGACGGCCATCGGCACCATGCTCGCCACCGGCACCGTCATTTCCGCCGGGGCCAACGTCTTCGGCCTGCCCAACGCGCCCAAGTACATCCCGCCCTTTGCCTGGGGGTGCGCGGGTGCGGAACGAATGTCGGAGGACGGATTTCTCCGAGTTGCCGAGCGGGTGATGGCCCGGCGCAACGTCGACTTCTCAGCCGACCGCCGGGAATCTCTGCGGCTGGCCTACCAGCGGAGCATCCGGTGATCACGCTGTACATGTTGGGATCGGGCTCCCGGGGCAACTGCTGCGCGGTCGAGTCCGAAGGGGTGGTTCTGCTGGTCGACGCCGGATTCAGCGCCCTCGAAGTCGAGCGGCGGGCGGAAACCGTCGGATTGAATCTCAGCCGCGTGGCCGGCATCGCACTCACTCATGAGCATGGCGACCACAGCCGGGGCGCCTTGGGACTGGCCCGCCGGCTCCAGGCACCGGTACTCACCGGCTCGGGTACCTGGGCCAGGCTTACCACGCTGCATCAGGAAGCCGAGCACCAGCTGCTCGGCCTCTGCAGCCGGGTGGAATTAGGACCATTTCAGCTGGAGGCGTGCTCCACCAGCCACGACGCCGCCGACCCGCTCGCCATTGTGATCCGCACAACCGATGGTGCCAGCGTCGGGTTCGCGTACGATCTGGGACGGCCCACGCTGGCCGTGCGCTATCTGCTGCGGAACCTCAGTGCCATTGTTCTTGAAGCCAACTACGACGAATTACAGCTGAGAACCAGCGCGTACCCTCCGGTGGTGCAACGACGAATTGCGGGCTCGGCGGGACATCTCTCCAATCGGGCCGCCGCCCAGCTCCTGCGGGAGCTGCATCACCCGGGTCTCTCCATCGTAGTGCTCGCGCATCTGAGCGAGCACTGCAATACGGCTGCCGATGCGCGGGCGGCGGTAGCCACCGCGTTGCGGCGCTCTGGTTTCCTGGGCGTGTTGCATGTGGCCGACCAGGATCGGCCGCTGCAGCCCATCCCCGTCGCCCACATGACCGGTATCCAGCTGGATTTGGCGCTGTAGTCGGTACCGCCTCGGTTCGGCCTGATCGCGCTCGGCGCTCACACCCTCCCTACTTGTTCAGCGGGAGGCCGAAGCCCAGCGAAAGGTGTATGTCGTTCTGAGTCTGCTTCTCTTGGAGCGTGTTTTCGTCCACGAAGGTGGTGCCGTAGATGTAGTCGTCCGCGGCAACGTAGAGGCTCAGGAAGCTGCCCAGGTTGAACCCTACCGTGGCTCCCACCACTCCGCCGACGTCGGACTTGTCCTCGAGATTGGCGTAGGCATCTCCGCCCCGTTTCACCAGACTGGCGCCCGCATTGAGACCCAGCCAGACCGGGCTGGTCCAGGGGATGACCTGAAAGCTGGCCCGGGCCGAGCCAAACAGCAGATTCGCGTCGGTTTTGGTCTCGTTGTTGTTGAAGGTGAACCGGAGACTGCTCGGCACGTAGGACACCGAGGTGACCAGGCCGAATCGCTCGCCGAAGCGGAGACCCAGCCGGCCCCCGACTGCCACGGCAATCTCCTGCTTGAACTCCTCACCCTGGGAGGCTTTGATCAACTCCGTCGTGGGGATGTAGGCCCCGATCGTAGGAGAGAGATACAGCTTCTGGGCCGCGAGGGGTGAGACCATGCAGAGTCCGGTGACCAGAACAGTCAGACCGGCACGAACGGATGCGGAGAGCACGGGCGGTTGTCCTCGGTGAGAGTCGGAGATGATGATCGGTCGTCCATAGTACAAGTACAAAGCGGCGGCCGTCCAGCCCGCCATCATCTCTGTGACGCAGCTCGCGGTCTTACTTTCTCACCATGACAAACGGAAGGAGACTGGAGGGCCTGCTCAGGCGCTGACGGTGCTGTCGAGGATGGGGTCCTCACATTGCCAGGTCGCACGGTCCACTGCATACCCGTTGCGGGTAAGCAGCTCGGAGCCGGCCAGGAGGAATCCAAAGAAGATCAGAATGAGTGCTATGGTGTGCGCCAGTCCGCTGCGCACCTTCCAGGAAGCCGTCGCAGCCCACATTCCGGCTACGATCACCGTTGTAACCGCACTGAGGTAGCCCAGCAGGGGAAATCCGCAGGAGCGGTTGTAAGGCCACCAGCCCATTGTTACCGCCAGGCTCAGCGCCAGGACCACCCGAAACCACATGCCGAGCGCCTGTCGCTGGGGACTCACCTCATCCCGAGGAACGATGTTCATCGGAGCAAACGAGGTGGTGGACGAGCGTGGAGCGCCCGCGCGCGGAGGCTCCGGCTGTCCCTGAAGACCAGGCAGCTGGGCCAGGAGGCGGTCTACCACCCCCGCCATCGGGTCAGGGTGTGGACCCCGCTGGGGTGTCGGTTTCGACATTGGGCTCCGGCGCAAAGGTGAACGGGCAGGCGCTCGGTATCGCATGGCATTAGCCATACCATCCCGGGAAGGTGCTAACTCATTGCTGGAGGGTTCGAGCCTCCACTCGGCGTGCGATTCTCTGCAGCACTCAGCCACCGGATGCAGTCAAGTCTGGGTAAAGCAAACGCCCCGGGTTGAACCCGGGGCGTTTGATTAACGTGGGTGCGGTCGGGATTAGTACATCCCACCCATGCCGCCGCCCGGAGGAGCCGCTGGAGCCGGCTTGTCTTCCTTCTTCTCGACCACAACGCACTCGGTGGTGAGCAGGAGACCCGCGATAGACGCCGCGTTCTGCAGCGCGGTGCGGGTGACCTTGGTCGGGTCGATGACGCCGGCCCGAACCAGATCCTCATAATTATCGGTCGCGGCGTTGTAGCCGAAGTTCTTCTCCTTCGACTCCTTCACCCGGCCGACCACGATCGAGCCCTCGGCGCCCGCGTTCTGGGCAATCATCCGGATGGGCTCCTCGAGCGCCCGGCGGACAATCTCGACCCCGATCTTCTCATCATCGGTGCCCTTGAGCTTGTCCAGCCCAATCTGGGCGCGGACCAGTGCAACACCGCCGCCAGGGACGATGCCTTCCTCGACCGCGGCGCGGGTAGCGTGCAGCGCGTCCTCGACCCGAGCCTTCTTTTCCTTCATCTCGGTCTCGGTAGCGGCGCCGACGTTGATCACGGCGACTCCGCCAGAGAGCTTGGCCAGCCGCTCCTGCAGCTTCTCGCGATCGTAATCGCTGGTGCTCTTCTCCACCGCGGCCTTGATCTCGTTGATCCGACCCTGAATGTCGTTCTCCTTGCCGCGGCCATCGACCACGGTGGTGTTGTCCTTGTCGACCACCACCCGCTTGGCCCGGCCCAGATCGTTCAGCGTGGAGTTCTCGAGCTTGAAGCCGAGCTCCTCCGAGACCACCTGGCCGCCGGTCAGCACGGCGATGTCACGCAGCATTTCCTTGCGCCGATCGCCGAAGCCCGGAGCCTTCACCGCGCAGACCTTCAGGGTGCCCCGCAGCTTGTTGACCACCAGGGTGGCCAGTGCTTCGCCTTCCACGTCTTCGGCGATGATCAGCATGGGCCGTCCGCTCTGGGCCACCTTCTCCAGCACCGGGAGCAGCTCCTTCATGGCCGAGATCTTCTTGTCGTGGATCAGGATGTAGGGGTCGTCCAGCACGGCCTCCATCTTCTCCGGATCGGTGACGAAGTAAGGAGACAGATAGCCCCGGTCGAACTGCATGCCGTCGACGGTCTCGAGAGTGGTCTCCAGACCCTTGGCCTCCTCGACCGTAATCACCCCATCCTTGCCGACCTTCTCCATGGCCTCGGCAATCAAGTTGCCGATTTCCTTGTCGTTGTTGGCCGAGATGGTGCCGACCTGGGCGATCTCTTTCTTGCCTGCAGACGGAACCGAGAGGGTCTTCAGCTGCTCGACCACGGCCTCCACGGCCCGGTCAATGCCCCGCTTCAGCTCCATGGGGTTGGCGCCGGCCGTCACATTCTTCAGCCCTTCGCGGAAGATGGCCTGTGCCAGTACGGTGGCGGTGGTGGTGCCGTCGCCGGCAAGATCGGACGTCTTGGTCGCGACCTCCTTGACCATCTGCGCGCCCATGTTCTCGATGGGGTCGCTCAGTTCGACTTCCTTGGCCACCGTGACGCCGTCCTTGGTGACGGTGGGAGAGCCGAACTTCTTGTCGATGACAACGTTTCTGCCCTTGGGGCCGAGAGTGACCTTAACTGCCTCTGCGAGCTGGTCCACGCCTCTCTTGAGCTTGGACCGGGCATCGGTGTCGAATTGAAGCTCTTTAGCTGCCATGTGTCATTTCTCCATTGTTCGGGTCTGATCGGCCGCGCCGATGGTACCCGTGTCGGTTTTAGCTGATCTTGGCCAGAACGTCGGATGCCTTGATGATGATCACCTCTTCTTCGCCCAGCTGAAACGGGGTGCCGCTGTACTTCCCGTAGATCACACTGTCGCCGACCTTGAGGTCGACTGGTACCCGCTGTCCCTTCTCCATCCGGCCCGGGCCCACGGCGATCACGTCACCCTGAGTCGGCTTTTCCTTGGCAGTATCCGGAATGTACAGGCCCCCACGCATGGTCTCCGCCTCATCGGACGGCATGATCACGACACGGTCCTCCAGGGGCTGCAGCTTGAGACTGGGCTTGGCCTTGGTAGCAGTTGCCATCTGTACGACCTCCACCACTGGTTAGGTTGAACGGTGTAACCCGCTGATATGATATGGGTTGGCACTCGTTGAGTGTGAGTGCTAAGACCCGGAAGATAAGACCAAAGCTCTTGCTGTCAAGACGCTTGTGTGAGCCGGGACCTAGGCAATCGAGATGCCCCTGAAATGCGCCAGGTTGGCAGATTTTAGCTGTCGGTGATTGTTGGCGAGGCAGGTCGGACTGCCGCTACGGTAGCCTTTTATCCTTCTACTTACTGCCTCCCTCCTGGATCAGCCGCCGAACTCCAACCCACCGCCGATACCACCACCGCCCGTAGGGGTCCACCGAGCTCAGCGTGCTGATCTGGACCCCTTTGGTCGCGCTATGGATGAACCGGCCCTGTCCCACGTACAGTCCCACGTGCGTGACTGGTCCGCCACGATTGGAAAAGGTGAGCAGGTCTCCCGGCCGTAATCGCTCGAGCTTTCGGTCCACCTTGGTGCCCTGGCGCGCCTGATCTATGCTTCGGCGGGCAAGCACAATGCCGTGCTTTGCGTAGGCGTACTGGATCAGCCCAGAACAGTCGAATCCCTCTCCATTCTCACCGGTCCCGCCATACTCGTAGGGCCGGCCCATCGCTTCCGTCGCGGTGGCGATCACTGAATCGGCCAGCGTGAGCGGGGCGCTTTGGGAGTCCACTGCCAGCGGCGGCGGTGACTCGTGTACCACTGGAGATGGTGCGGTCGAGGGCGCCGGTAGTCGCGGAGGGGGAGCGGAAGAGCCTCCCAGGTGGACCGCCATGCCGATCGCCAGCTCCAAGCCGTCGCTGCCTCCCAGCGAGAGCTCTCGCCAGCGGCCCTCTGCGCCCACGGAGAGGAAGGACAGCGGGAACAGGTCGTATCCTCCCCCCAGGGACCAGGAGCCCCAGGGATCGGAGAAGTCGTTCGACGTTTCCGAGCCCATCCCGCCGCTCAATCCGGCCACCAGATAAGGACCGCCTTGTCTTTTTCGAAATGCGGTGAGATCGGCCCCGATCCCGGCCAATCGTCCCGCGTCACCCTGGTATCGTCGCGTCAGATCTCCATGTAGCTGAACGCCGATTACCCCCGCCAGAGGCTGGTTGAGTCCCAGACGGTACGTGGTCCATTCCGTGGAATCCCAAAAGTGGCCGACTCGCATCTCTACGGCTTGGGAATGCACCGGAGAGCTCCAGGTCAGGAGCCCGCAGTTCAGCGCAAGGACAATCCGGCGATTGACAAACGAGATCATGGCGTGCGGCGACCCTCCGCCTCCCGAATCGGACGGCCGGTTCGCAGATCGACCCGATAGGGAGTGACCGGCCGGCAATTGGTCCACAGGATGGCGCGCATCGTCGAGTCGTTTAACAATGTGGGAGCTTCTCCGGTGTACAGGAGCGGAACGGGAAGACGGCGGCCCTCGCGCCGGATCTCCAAGCCCCGCTCGAGACAGGACTGGCCTCCGCTGGACCGGGCCGGCCGGGACAGCGTGAACCAGATCTCAACCCCCGCCGGACCGGTCGTCGCCAGCGACTCTTCGGGCTCCCCTACGACTCCGCGTCCGTCGGTGGCTTGATGTCGCTCGGTTCGCCCGCACGCCGAGAGCGACGCGAGAGCCCACACCAACTGCCTGCCGTATTTTGCCGGGATCAAGCGGATCAGGCCGGTGGAGATGGCGCGGGCTCGGCGATCTCCTCGGGAACCTCGGGAACCACGGAAAATTCTGTTGTATCCGGCGTTCCATCTTCGGTCACCGCCAGGACCTCCCGGACCTCGGGTGAGCGGCGCAGGTAATGCAGCCAACCGATCAGCGCCGCGAAACCGGCCAGCCCGCCGCAAACGGCGGTCACCGCCAACCCCCGCACCGGATTGTCCAGGTTCATCGCAAGGAGCGCGCCCGCGACTGCCCCGAAAAATGAAGCTGCCCACGCCAGGAATGGTGTGAGCAGCCAGCCGAAGATGCGAAGGAAAAGTCGAACCCAGCGCATCGGGTCAGGTGCGGCGCTTCCAGATACCAGAGATGAGGGTGGCCAGGGCGAGTCCCGGAAGGAACGCCACCGCGAAAGTCCCCAACCCCCAACGCGCGCTCGGGAACCCGAGGAGCGTTGCCCCAGTTCCAATCAGCAGGGCCAGAGCCAGGGCGGTAATCAGTCCCTGCCCCACGGATGGGCTCCCGTTGCGAGTAGTCTGATTGGCCAGGAGCCACGCCCCCATCCAGGGAATGAACGTTCCTACCATCCACCACACTGGATGGTACCACCAGTTGCTCCCCCCGCCGATTTCATACCAGCGGTTGGTGTAGGTCCCGATGTTCTGGAGCAGCATGACATCGACCAGCAGAAACACGGCGGTGGCGCCGAGGCCGATACCGGCGGCCCCGGCTATTCCCTCGATGGTCCGGGGCCGGGTCCACAACCCCGGAAGCATGCTGACTGCGGCGAGCCCGATCACCAGGATGATCCCGCAGACGATCGTCTCCACCACCCCGCCGAGCAGCCGCGAAGCCAGCGAGAACAACAGGACGGCAATGCTCTCGAGCAGGCCGAGCTTGACGGAGCCCGCGACGATGGCGGGAACCGCGGTGAGATCGTAGTCCCGGTTCAGCTGGGCCGTCGAAGTCATGCCTTCTCCGTATTCAGTCGGGGAAGGTCAAGTATACCGGAACCGCCGGGGAGCGGCCAAGGGCCGTCAGGTAGCCCACGCGAGTGCCACGCCGACATCGGTCACCGCCCAGGCGAGCAGCGCACGGTACATGCCGCGCTGATGGTCCCTGGTGGGCATCCGGTTTTCCCCGCGGAGCCAGGGCACCAGCACCAGCGTCCAGGCCACTGCCGCCAGGGCCAGGAGAGACCAACGCCAGCGTTCGTCGTGAGACCACCCGCTGCGCCCTGCAGCCAGTCCCAACAGAACGAAGGCGAGTGCCGCAGCCGCATGGGCAACGAGGAGACTTTTCCGGCGCCCCAGCGAGAGCGCAAGGGTCCGATCGCCCCGGCGGGCATCCTCCTCGAACTGATA
>DATFQK010000055.1:0-3497 GCA_035264345.1 Gemmatimonadales bacterium
CTCAGGGGCGCGCAGGAACAACTCGCGGTGGCGTCGCAGAATGCCGAAAACCAGCGCCGCACCTTCAATCTGACCCGCGAGCGGCTCCAGGCAGGCCGGGGCACCGCGTTCGACACCGAGCGGGCTCAGGCACAGCTCAGCACTACCTTGGCATCCATCCCGACTCTGGAAAGCCGGGTGCGAGCGGCGCAGTATGCCATCGGCGTGCTGGTGGGACGACCCCCGGCCACGGTTGCGGCCGAGCTGGAAACTCCGCAGCCCTTGCCCGATTTCCCTGATCTGGGGGAGCTCTCCTCACCCGACTCGGTAATACGGCGGAGACCCGACGTTGCAGCCGCGGAACGGCAGCTCGCAGTCGAGCGGGCCCTGGTCGGAGCAGCAAAGGCAGACTACCTGCCGCGTCTCAGCCTGGGTGGGACCGCGGGCTACGCTGCGGGTGAGTTCAGTGGTTTGGCAGACGATGGAACGTTCCGATATGCTGTTGGCCCGGTGATCACCTGGCCGGCGCTGAACCTGGGGCGAATCAAGGCTCGAGTCGATCAATCCAGTGCCAGAGAACGGGAGGCTCGGGCGCAATACGATGCCACCGTGCTTCGAGCAATCCAGGACGTGGAGACTTCACTGGTGCGCTACCGGACCGCGCAGGGGAGGATGGATCGGCTGCGAGACGCGGCCGATGCGAGCGCCCGAGCCGCGGAGCTAGCAAGGCTGCGGTTTACCGGCGGAGTCGCCGATTTCCTGCAGGTGCTCGATGCCGAGCGGACCCAGCTCGAAGCCCAGGATCAGCTGGCGCAGAGCCGGACCGACGCGGCGACTGCGTATGCTGCGCTGTACAAGGCGTTGGGAGGCAGCTGGCCCGCAACCGGCAGTCAAAACAAGTAATCACGCACCAGAAAGGCACAGAGGACACGAAGGATCTCCAGCGTTCGAAATCACGGGATCACGGTAGCAACCATCAGTGACAAAATTCTTGTCTGAGGTCAGCTACCGCGATGTAGGTACTCCAATGGTCTAGGGCCCTTTGTGCCCTTGTGGTGAATAAAAGCAGAGGACACAGATGAGCTTACTCTGTGCCCTCTTTGCTTTTCCGTACCTCTATGAGAACATCAGTTAGTGCGATTCAGCTCCACTCGCCGATTCTTGGCTCTGCCGGCTGCCGTCTTGTTGGACGCGATCGGCACATCCGGACCAAAGCCTTTCGCGGTAACCTGAGTCGGCGGCACGCCGTTGGCCTCGAGGAAGGTCTCGACCGTGCGGGCCCGCGCCAGCGATAGCCGCAGATTCCTGGCTCGGGTGCCCCGAATATCCGTGTGACCCGACACCTGTACCTTGTACTGCGGGTTCTCCACCAGCTGAGCGGCCACATCGCGGAGGATCTCCCGCGCCTCCGGCGTGAGGGTCGCCCGGGAGGGCAGGAAGGTCACGCCCCGGAGAATGACGCTCCGGGTTCCCTTGTGGAACAGGATGGTGCACCCGTTCGCGTCGGCGGCATCGGCCTTGGGTGTGTCGGGGCAGCGATCCCGGCTGTTGGGCACGCCGTCGCCGTCCGCATCGCGGTCATCGGGTACCGCGATGGTGCAGCCCTTCGCGTCGGCCGCAGCGCCCTTGGGAGTGTTGGGACAACGGTCCAGTCTATCCGGCACGCCGTCGGCGTCGGTGTCCCGCTCATCGGCAATCACGATGGTACAGCCGTTCGCGTCCGCCGTTACTCCTGATGGTGTGTTGGGGCAGCGATCCCTGCCGTCCGGAACGTTGTCGCCATCGGTGTCCCGCTCCATGAAGCAGCCGCGGGTGTTGACCGCGTCGCCGGCAGGAGTATTGGGGCACTGGTCGATAGAGTCGGACACGCCGTCCTGATCGTTGTCCCGCTGGCTGGGCGCGCAGCCGCTGCTATTGGCCGTCTCGGCTGCTGAGGTATTCGCGCACTGGTCGACCAGGTTGGACACCCCATCCTTGTCGTCATCCTTCTGGCTGGCGGCACAACCACTGGGGTCAACCGATTCGCCGGCGCCGGTATCGGGGCAGCGATCCATCTCGTCGGTCACCGCGTCCCGGTCTGCATCCTTCTGATTCGAGGCGCAGCCGTACGCGTCCACCGCCTTGCCTGGCACCGTGTTGGGGCAGCTGTCCTTGAGATCCGCCACTCCATCCTTGTCGTGATCCTTGGGACCCTTCGACTTGCCTCCAACCCGCAAGGTCAACCCCACCTGGGCACCCCAATTGATGTACTCGTCGGTCCGGTCGGCATCGGGATTTCTGATGTAATCGGCGGTGCCGTCAACCTTGAAGCCGAAGCTCGGGCTGAGTCCCCAGCGGAAACCGAGCACCCCGGTAAACCCTGGATCGTCGAAGCTGACCCCATCGCGGTACAGGTTGTGGACGTAACCTGCCCCGACCCGGAGGGCCGAGGAGAAGCCGCCGAGCGGGATATGGTAGGTAAGCCGGCCCCGCAGCGGAATGTTGGTGATGCCAATTCCGCTAACGGTGCTGTGGGACCTGGTGTAGGCCCCCTCGGCCTCGATGGCGAGATTCCGAATCGGATAGAAGCCGAGCGATCCACCTCCGCTCGCCCCTTCCTGGATGGCAAGGGTGCTGTCGTAGCGGGTGTAGCGGCCGAAGCCGGTCAGCTCGAAGGATCCTGCTGCCTGGGCCACCATGGTGGCTGGGGCGGTCAGGAACAGCAGGGCAGTGGTGAGTCCGTGAACTCGCATACCGCTCTCTGGATCTAAGGCCTGGGGGATGGGCACTTCGCATCACCAGTATCGGACGGTGAGCTGAAATCCATGACCGCGCCGGGCCCGGCGGACTCACTCAGTCGTCATGGTCCTCCCGGTCCCGCAGGACCTCTGATGCCTTGTGGCGAACAATCTGGTCGGGGTCTTTCCGGGCCTGTCCCAGCACGGCGTTGCCGCGCTCATCCTCTAGGTCCGCCAGGGCCGAAACCACCGAGAACCGCAGCCGTGGGTTCTCGCTCCCGTAGGCCGTGCTGAGCGCCGGCACGACGGTGGTGTCTCCGATTTCCCCCAGGGAACGGGCCGCGATGATCGCCAGCTGCTGGTCCCGGTCTGCCAGCGCGCTGACCAGCCGGCCCGGGGCCCGCTTGAGGCCATCGAGCTCGCCCAGGGATTGAGCGGCGAGCCGGCGCACGACCGGGTCCTTGTCTTCCAGTGCCTTCTCCAGGGCGCCTGCGGCCTTCTGATCCTCCACCTGGCCCAGTGCCTCGGCGGCCGCGCGGCGGACTCGCACATCCGAATCCTTCAATGCCTCGGTCAGGGCGCCGGTAGACCGATAGTCCTCGATCTCACCCAGTGCCTCCACTGCAGCCAGCCGGACTCCAGGATCGTTGTCTTTGACCAGCGGAGTAAGGCGTTCCGCCGAGCGGATGTCCTCTATCTGGCCTAGGGCCCAGGCGGCAGTGGCTCGTGTAGCAGCGTCTTTTGAGCTCAACAGCTGACCCAGCGGCTTGACCGCTCGGGCGTCTTCCAGGTCTCCCAGGG
>DATFQK010000056.1:0-13136 GCA_035264345.1 Gemmatimonadales bacterium
CCCATCGGAACCAAGGCGGAGGCCAGGAGCGATGATTGGCTGGGTTCCTCTCGTACTATCGGCATTACCGCGGGCGCGTCAACTCCCAACAACAAGGTGGGCGAAAGCATTGTGAGAATCAGCACGGTCGCCGGAGTCGAACTGGGTGAGTAGGCGGGGAAGCGGGGAAGGGGGGAAGCCGGCTTCCCCGCTTCCTCGCCTCGTAGACCTAAGCCATAACATCGAACATGGAATGGTGACCTATCCCGGGTTACCGGGGCCGCTGATCTGCGACTACCTGAGCCGGGAAGCCTCGCGCAGTCGCTATGCCGCTGGCGTCGAGTTTCAGATCGGCAAAATCGAAATGGTGGCAAACACCGGTACCTATCTCGATGCTCCCTTCCACCGCTACGCTGACGGTCCGGACCTGGCGCAGCTTCCGCTGGAGTCGGTAGCCAACCTCGACGCGGTGGTCGTGCGGATTCCTCCGGAGAGTGCGCGGTCGATCCCCGCCCCGGTATTTCAGGGAATGGATTTAAGGGATAAGGCGGTGCTGGTGCATACCGGATGGGATCGGCACTGGCGAACCGACCGGTACCTCTCGGGACACCCATTTCTGACCGGGGACGCCGCGGAGCTTCTGCGAGACAGCGGGGCGGTGCTGGTCGGGATCGATTCCCTCAACATTGACGATACGGCAGACCAGAGCCGGCCGGTCCACTCGATACTGCTGGGCTCAGGTGTTCTCGTGGTGGAGCACCTGTGCAATCTCCAGAGCCTTCCGTCGGCCGGCTTCCGGTTCTCCGCGGTACCCGCAAAAGTCGCCCGGTTCGGCAGCTGGCCGGTGCGGGCCTTCGGGCATGTCCTTCCGGCAAACTAAAGTCTCCGGCTTTCCGGCTGTCGCTCTCCGATCCGCCGAGCTCGAGGTTGTCGCGGTCCCTTCCATCGGGATGAAGCTCACCAACCTGCGGCGGCTGAGCGGCCGTGAGTGGCTGTGGCGCAGCGATCAGATTCCGCTCGCGCTGCCGGAACAAGGGACGTCGTATGTTGAGACCGCCGACAGTGGCGGGTGGGACGAGTGCTTTCCCACGGTGGGTCCCTGTCCGATTCCGGGAGCGCCGGAGAACACCCCGCTCTTGCCCGATCACGGTGAGCTGTGGAGCGCTCTCTGGTCCAGCTCGGTGTACGACCACGCCGGAGGAACAACCCTGGTGGGCTCAGCCGAGGGGAGGGCGTTTCCCTATGAGTTCCAACGGGAAGTCATCCTCGATCCTCAGCAGCCGGTGGTACGCTTCCGATACCGGCTCCGCCACGGTGGCAACACGCCGTTTCCCTGGATCTGGTCGTCTCATCCCCTCCTGAATGTGCAGCCCGGTTCCGAGCTGACCTTATCGGGAGTAACCCAGGTAAAGATCGACGCGGTTCATGGCCGGGACGACCTGAGTGAGAACGATGTGGTGAGCTGGCCCGGTGCCATTGGGGGCAATGCCGATCGATTCACCTTCCCCGAGAAGGGGGGCTGGGCGATCAAGCTCTTTGGTGACCTGACCGGCGAGAGTACCCTCAGGTTGACCGACCCCCGGAAAGGCGAGCAACTGGAGATGGTAGTGCGGGCAGCGGAGGTGCCTCAGGTAGGCGTGTGGATCAACTGCCAGGGCTGGGCTCCGCCGGGTCGGAAGCCATACTACAACCTGGCGCTGGAGCCTTGCATCGGCGCACCCGACCGGCTGGACGTTGCGGTCAGCGATTGGCGAACCGCTCAGATACTTGAGCCAGGGGAAGAGCGCGAGTGGTCGCTGGAGGTCAGACTTCCTGGTTGAGCAGCCCGGCCACCGCCGCAATGGTCAATGGCGCACTGCCCTCCGCGCGATTGTTGACCAATAGATAGGCCGGGATCTTGGTCTGCACTGCGGTCTCGACCAGGCGAACCAGATCCCGCCGGAGCTTCGGATTGGGCTGTCGGATTCGGTCGTAGGGCGCGAAGGCGTCGACGGCCTCGTTGTAGGTCCGGCCGGGACGGAGCAGGGCTCGCGCAAGAATGAACGGGCCGGTCAGCGAGTTGGGGAGATCGAGCTGATGGCCAATCGGCGGCATCCTGGTCCAAGAGTTGAAGACGTGAGCCACGCCGTGCTCGCGCAGCACCGCGAAGTACATCGGCGTGAGGAATTCTTCATTCCGGATTTCAACCGCGTACTCGGCATCCCGGGGCAGTGCGGAGAAGAACTGATCCAGCCGGTCAGCAAAAGACTCGGCGTCGAGACCGGTGAACTTGGCAATGGTCTGAAATTCGAAGACGAACGGACCGGTGTTCCGGGCAAAGTAGCGACGGTAAGGCTGGTAAATCTCGTCAACGAAGAGCTCGGGGTTGAGGAAATCAGCGTTGCGTTTCCCAGCCCGGTCCGGGTCCTGCGCCTTGGTAAAGGTGTGGATCGTGAGTTGACCCCAGACCTTGCTGATACAGGGGAAGCCGGGAGGAAGGTTTTCCGCGTAGCTGGTCAGGACTGCTTCGGTGGGTGGCCCGTAGTAGCTGGAATCGATGCCGACGGTTCCGAACAGAGGAAAAGCGGCGTACTCCTTGAGCATTCGCGCGGCGGCGCCCTTGGGACCGTAATCCTGGTGGTACACCAGGCCTTGCCATCCCGGGTAGTTCCAGGTGGAGGTTCCGAAGCGGATTGTTGCTGGAATGCGAGACCGGAGGCGCTCGAAGGTAGCCTGGCTGGGAGTTTCAGCCGCGGTTTCCATACATCCTACAGACCCGAAATCAGCTTGAATACGCCCCCGGACGAGCTGAGCACGTAGAGCTCTCCTGCCGCATCCTCCCCGAAGCTGAGAACCGAGCCGCCGGGCCTCAGTGTTGGCCAGTCGGTGAGCTCGTTCGCCTGACCTCCGGCGTACCTGATACTGCGAACCCAGCCCTGGCAGTAGTCGCCAAAAAAATACAGACCCTGCAGTGCGGGGATGGCGCTGCCGCGGTACACGTACCCTCCGGTGATCGAGCATCCTTGATCGTGGCCGTACTCGAACGTGGGCAGGGTGAGCCCGGTCTGATCGCACTGCCCACCGTCCAGGCAGTGGGCCCCTTCCATGATGTTCCAGCCGTAGTTAACTCCTCTCCCGGCTCCGCCGCCGGGCGCAACATCGACCTCCTCGTATTGGCCCTGGCCTACATCCGCGATGTACAGATCGCCTGTTACCCGGTCGAAGCTGAATCGCCAGGGATTCCGCAGGCCGTAGCTCCAGACTTCGGGCTGCACGCCGGCCTGCCCGACAAAGGGGTTGTCGGCCGGTATCGTGTAAGATGTTCCACTTTGAACGTCCACCCTGAGAATGGATCCCAGGAGATCCGAGAGGTTCTGGGCTCTACCCTCGGGATCGTTCCCGGCGCCTCCATCTCCCAGACCGAGATAGAGGAAGCCGTCGGGTCCAAACAGCACCTGGCCACCGTTGTGATTGGCATAGGGTTGGTCTGCCGTCAGGATCACCTGCTCGCTGGCCGGATCGGCGACGTCAGGATCGGCCGAGACCTGAAAGATGGAGAGATGAGTGTCTCCAGCGGGGTCAGTGTAGTGCACCACGAACCTGCCAGTGGTGGTGTAGTCAGGGTAGAATGCCAGTCCCAGGAGGCCTTGCTCACCCCCGGCCACGATCCGGCCGCTCAGGTCCAGAAACGGAGTAGGCAGCAGGCTGCCGTCCTTGATCAGGCGGATAGCCCCGGTCTGCTCCACGACGAAGAGACGGCTCAGGTCGCCAGCGGGACTCGTCAGGTAGAGCGGTGAGCTCAGACCGGTTGCGATCGGCTCCAGGCGCGCTCCCGTACCTTGAGGCAGGGCTGGCTCGGACGACGAGCTACAGGCATTCAGGGCTGCGGCTACGGCTAAGGAAAGTGTGAAGGGTGCAACACTACTGGATGAGATCGCTGACATGGCGGCTTGGCTGGGGGCTCCTGGTAGGAGGCTGCACTCCACTGGGTCTCTGGATATATGAGGACCCGGTAGTCACGGTCTCGCAGATTACCCTGGAGCTGGGGTCCGGACCAGCCCGGTCGCCCGTGATAGTTGCCCTGGCAATGCAGAATACCAATGACTATCCGCTGTCCAGCGAGCGAGTTGAGCTGTCCCTGCGGCTCGATGGCATGGCCATTGGCCAGAGCAATCGCGACAGCACGGTACCGGTGGCCATGGATACCGTCTCGACGGTAGCTCTGCCGATCTCCCTGGCCCGGGAGGCCACACCGGAGCGTCTGCGGAAGCTGGGGTCCGGAACCCATACCTTTGCCGTGCGAGGCCAAGCCACCTTTCAGACCCCTATCGGGAAGAGGAAGGTTCCCTTTGCGCAGGAGGGAGCGATGATCTTTGGGGCCCGCTCGATGGACTCGAGTCCCTAGGCCGCAGGGAGCGCTCGAGCCGATCCAGATGGGTTACTGTCAGAGTGACGGCGCCAAACTCTTCCTCTACCTTCCCCCGGAAAATGAAGGGGCCCTGATCGAACAGCACGTGACTGCGTTTCCGATACACATCGGGGAACAGAACCGTTTCGATCAGGCCATATCCATCGTCGAAGGTCGCGAACTCCATCGGCTCTTCGGTTTTTGCGTGTACCGGCTTGGCGGCGGTCAGCATTCCGGCCATAAGCACGTGCTTTCCGACATGCCGGTGAAGCTCGGTGCTGCGGCAGAGCCGATACTTCCGCAAGTGATCGGCGTGGAGCTGCATGGGGTGAGCGTCGGTAATGAATCCGAGGATGGTGTACTCCTCGCGCCGCCGCCGTTCGGGCGAGTACTCCTTGAGCACGGGCACGGCCGGCGGGAGATCGTCGAACCAGTCCCCCCTTTCCTGCTTCCCCGCTGAATCCAGCATCCACAACATCATCGGCCGGGTCCAGCCCTGCGCGATGGAGTCCAGGGCACCGACCTTGATCAGGAGCCGGAGATCGCCGGGCGCGATTCTGGTCCGGGCGCGGAGATCGAAGATGCTGGTGAACGGCTTTGCCGCGAAGATCCGCTCTACCGCGTCGGCGGAGAGTCCCTTCACAAATTGTAGCCCGATCCGGATATCCCGTCCCTCCCCCGCGCAGCGGAACTCACTGGCATTGATATCGGGCGGAAGAATCGTGAGCCCCATGCGCATGGCCTCCGCCACATAGGCAAAGGGCTGGTAGTACCCGCCGCCATTGGACAGCACCGCCGCCATGAACTCCGCCGGATGATGAGCCCGGAGCGCGCAGGAGTGCTGCGCAATCTGGATATAGGAGCAGGAGTGGCCCTTGCAAAAGCTGTATCCGGCAAATGACATGATCATGTCCCAGACACGCTTGGCCGCCTCCGGGTTGCGTCCCAGGCGCAAGGCGCCGGCGAAGAACTCCTCGGCATACGCGCCAAGGTGCTTGTCCGGGCGTTTCTTGGAGAGAGCTTTGCGGAGCCCGTCGCCGGTGGCCGGAGACATCCCGGCAAAGGTGGTGCAGACGTTCACCACGTCTTCCTGATAGACCATGATCCCAAAGGAATCGGCCAGAGTATCCCGCAGCGAGGGATCGAGAGGCTCGTAAGGCGCATGGTTGCGCAGCCGCTCGAGATAGAGCTGGATGTACTTGTTCGAGGCCGGCCGGATCATGCTGGTGTTGAGTACCAGCAGCTCGAAGGTATCGGCCCGGCTCTTGGCACAGAGCAATCGCGAAGCGGGAGACTCGGTGTAGAACACTCCCATCGTTTGGCCGGTCCGGAACAGGGCCTTGGCGGCCTCATCATCACCGGCAGTGGACGAGGTGTAATCAATCCGGTGATTGGTGTGGCCGTGGACCGCATCGATGGCGTCCCGGATTACCGCGAGCGAGCGATTGCCCAGAAGATCGATTTTGACCAGCCCGGCATCCTCGGTCCCGTCCTTCTCGAACTGAATGACCGGCACTACCAGCTCCGGATTGCAGTCCAGTTTCTTGGTGGCCGGCTCGACCGGGACGTAATCCGTCAGCGGTGTGGGAGTGATAACCACACCACCGGCGTGCACCGACAGGTGCCGGGGCAGACCGACCAGACCCTCTGCTGTCCGGGCAAACTCCTCCCACTGGCTTGCCAGGTTGAGTCCGCGAAAGTTGGGGTGCGTTGCGATCAGGTCGGGAAGCCGGCGTTCTCCATCCTCGAAAAAGGGAATGCGGCGAGTGACCTCCCGGATTTCACCGGCCGGACGGCCATGCACCTTGGCCACTTCACGGAGCGCGCCTCGAGCCTGGAAGCAGTTGTGATTGGCCACCATGGCGGAGTGAAGCCGGGGATAGCGCCGGAAGACGTATTCCAACACCTGGTCACGCTCGTCCCAGGGAAAATCGAGATCGATGTCGGGAGGATCGCGGCGCTCCAGATTGAGAAAGCGCTCGAACACGAGCTTGGAGGCAATCGGATCGACGTGGGTAATGCCGAGACAATAACTCACGACCGAGTTGGCCACCGACCCGCGACCGCAATGAGTCGGTCCGTGACGTACGATGTCGCGGACCACCAGGAAATAATCGGCGAATCCCTTCCGGCCGATGATGCCGAGCTCCAGATCCAGCCGCTTCTGCAGCTCGGGCGTGATGGCTGGATAACGCCGGCGGGCTCCTTCCAGCGTCAGTGCCCGAAGCTGATCGAAGGCTCCTGCGGTATCGGCGGTCCGGGGAGGAACCGTGCGGTTTCCGATCGGTATGAGGTAGCCGCACCGCTCGGCGATTTCCTCGGCCGCGGACAATGCCTGGGGACAGTCGGGAAAATGACGGGCCAGCTCGGGAACGGGGCAGAGCCAGGCCCGCTGCGGCCAGAGCTCGGCTGCGGGAAGGGCGGAGAGGGTAGTGTTGAGCGCGATGGCTCGAAGCAGGCGGTGGCGGCTCCAGTCCTCGGCATCCGCGGCCACCACCCCGTTGGTTGCCACCACGGGCAAGCCCAACCGGCGGGCAGCCGCCATGGTTTCGTGGCGTTGGCTGCCCGGACGCAGCTCGGCGTAGAGATTGTCCGGTCCACTTAATCGGAGGGTCTGCTCGAGGAACGCGGGATCGCGAGATAGGAGAATCAGCCCTTCGCGATCGGTTGCCACTGAGCCCAGCAATTTCTCGAGCCGCTTCGCCCGGAGGGACGCGCCAGTTTCGTCGGGTCGCGCCTGACAACCTTTCCCCTCCACCCCTTGCGCGCCCTCCTCCACCGGCGCGTCCCTCCGGGCTTCGCTGGCTTGGTTCCCCCAGTGAATTCGGGTTATTGCCCGGCACAATGCGCCCCACCCGCGCTCATCGGTTGGCAGTGCGACTACCTCCTGCCCGTCCGCCACCAGGTGAGCGCCGAGGATAGGACGGATGCCAACGGCGGAACAGGCGCGCTGGAATTCGACCGCCCCGTAGACGCCATTGCTGTCGGTGCAGGCCAGGGCGCGGAAGCCTCGGCGGGCGGCCGCTTCAGCCAGGGCATCCGGGCTGGACACGCCGAGGCCGAAGGAGAAGTGAGAATGGACATGCAGGTGGGTGAACATTTTTTAACAAGCGTAAGCGGGAAAAAAAGCGTGAGCGGTGAGTGGGGGACACACCTAGCTCACGTTGACTATCCGTTCACACCGGACAAAAACTCATCGAGTATCTGATTAACTACTTCTGGCTTATCCAGCTGAATCCAGTGGCCAGTGTCCGTCACCACCCGATGAGGGAAGCCCTTCCCCACGCGGTGAAGACTGAATGGCTCATCGTTGTTGGGTGTCACCACCGACAGGATCGGGCCGCGATAGCCGGCTAATGAAGGGCGAGGATCAAATTGCATGACCTCGCCAAACAGCTGCTCGACCGCTTCCCGCGGTGTAGCCCGGAGGTCAGCCAGCAGGCGTTCCTTGACCGCGGCATTGGGTCCGGCGATCTGCGACCAGTATCCCTGAATGACCTTGTCGTAATCGGCCTGGAGGGCCTGGAGAAAAGCAGCAGCCTGCTCAGCCGGGATCTGGGTGCCATCGCCGATCGGGTCCAGCAGCAGCAGACCGGCCACCCGATCGGCATGAGCGCCGGCATACTTCAGGGCGACTCCACCCCCCAGGCTGTGGCCCACCAGCACGAACCTTCCGATGCCCAAGCTGTCGACCACGGCGGCGAGATCGCCCGCCAATCCGCTGATCGAATAGTCGCGGTCCCTGGCTGGCTCGGACGCGCCGTGTGCCCGAAAGTCGAACGCAACCGCACGCCGGCTCGAGCGCAGATGCTGAAGCTGGCGAGACCAGTGCGCGGATGTTCCGGCCAGCGAATGCGCCAGAACAACCGGAACTCCGTCGTGACCACCATCGTCCAGCGCCAGTGTCCCGGCGGGGCCGGGAGCTCGGGTGTGACTCATCAGTTACCTCGCACTGAGCAAGGCGGCATCGTGCCACCAATGGCCCGCGGCCGCATCGCAATAGGTCTCAGCCATGGAGATGTATGTTTCGGGCTCTATGCGTGCAGCAATTTACGAGGGGGCCGGTGGCCCCGAGGTCATTACCATCGGTGAGGTCCCCAAACCCGAGGTCCGGCCGGACCACATTCGGGTGCGGGTGCACGCCGCCGGACTGAACCGGGCGGACATTATCCAGCGCCGGGGGCACTACGCTGCGCCCTCGGGTTGGCCGGCCAATATCCCGGGCCTGGAGTACGCCGGCGAGGTCGAGGCGGTTCGGCCGGGCGTTACCCAGTGGCGGGTGGGCGACCGGGTAATGGGCTTGGTAGGAGGCGGGGCCCAGGCCGAGCTGGTGGTGGTGCATCAGGATGAAGCGCTGCCGATTCCCGCGGGACTTTCGTACGAAGAAGCGGCCGCCATTCCCGAAGCGTTTCTCACTGCCTACGATGCGCTGGTGACGCGGGGCCGGCTGCAGCCTCGTGAGCGGGTGCTGATCCACGCGGTTGGGAGCGGCCTCGGCACGGCAGCCTCTCAGATTGCCAAGCAGCTCGCCGCCACCGTGATCGGCACCTCGCGCAGCAGCGACAAGCTGGCCCGGGCCCTGGTGTACGGCCTGGACGTGGGCATCGATACCAGTCCCACGCCTTTTCCTGAGGCAATCGGGGAGCCAGTGGACGTGGTGTTCGACGTGCTCGGTGGCCCCGCGCTGACCGATAACCTGGCGGTGCTCGCGCCGCGGGGCCGGCTCATTCTGCTCGGCTTTCTGGCGGGGAGCCAGACCACTGCCGATCTGGGCCCGTTGCTGCGGAAGCGACTGGAGATCGTGGGCACGGTCATGCGAACCCGGGGATTGGAGGAGCGAATTCCCCTGGTTCGGGAGTTCGGAAACCGAATGCTGCCGCTGTTCGAGCCTCGCTTCGGCCAGCCGGCGTCGCTTCGGCCGGTATTGGAACGGACCTACCCAATGGCTCAACTGGCCGATGCGCATCGGGTGCTCGAAGGCAACGCCACCTTTGGCAAGGTCGTGGTGGTCTGGTGACGGAGAGACCCCAGGCGACGGGCAGTCAGCGGCATTCCCTGCCGGAGTGCACCGGCACCATAGCGAGCATGAATGTGATCGATGGCGTGCTGGAGAGTGGCGGGGCAGCGGGGAAGCGGGGAAGCGGAGACGTAAATCGCCGAACGCTCGTCGCTGCGGTCTGACTTCCTCGCCTCCGAGCTTCCCCTCATCCCTCCCCACAAATCCAGCTGCGCCTCTTTCTCTACCAGCTGATCCAGCGTGAGCGCCAGTGAACGGACTGCCAGCCGTTTGCTGTTGGCCATGGCAAAGGCTCGCCGGGCCGCATCCCAAAGCTCCGCATCGAGCACCGCGGCGCTCAGCGGAACGCTGCGGGTGACGGTAGTGTAATCCGCGTAAGTGGCCTGCAGGCGCAGCCGGCCGGCAGCGAGCTCCCGGTGGCGCAGCCGCCGGCCCAGCCGCTCACTCAGCAACCGCAGGACCGGGTGCAGGACGCCGAGATCGTTGGTATCGCTCGACAGCGTATGCACCAGGCAAAACACGGACTGCTGCTCCGGGGAGAGGACCGGACGCGGGTCGATTCCCCGGGCTCTGGCCCGGAGCACCCGGCCCTCCCGGCCGAACACCGCGCAGAGCGCGCTCTCGGAGATATTCGCCACTTCGCCGACCAGCTCCAGCTGATACTCGTCCAGCCGAAACCGCATGTCGGGATCCAACTCGGGCAGCACTTCCAGCGGCTGAGGCGCCAGGAACTCTCGTTCGTTGCCGGCCGGTACGTATAAGAGCTCATTGCCGCTGATCCCCTCCGACCATCCGCCTGTCCGCCTGTCCGCCCGTATTGCCGCCTGGCTCACCAGCTTGTTTCCGGCAACGCCAACAGAGACAGGAAAGCGGAGCCGGTTCCGCACTTCTTGCCCCAGCCGCGCCCCAACGTCCTGCGGTGGGCCGAAGAGCCGGCCGGTCCCGGTGAGATCGAGAAAGGCATGGCCATATCCCCGGGGCTCGATTGTCGGGGCAAACAGCTGCAGAATCTCGTGCAAGGCGCGAGACGCTCGGGCGTAGAGCTGCGGGTTGGGGGGCACCACGATGAGGTCGCGGCAGAGCCGCTGGGCCTTTTGCACCGGCATGCCGGGGGTCAGCCCGGCCAATCGCGCCTCGGGTGAGAGCGCCAGAACGGTGGCCCGGTCTGCTCCCGCTCGCGCGATGGCGAGCGGACGGGTTCTGAGGGCCGGGGCCACCAGGCTTTCCAGCGTGGTACAGAAGGCGGGCGGGTCGACGAACAACACGGAACGCATGGCGCTAGGCTGCGCGAACAGTGAACGGTAAACAGGTTTGATCGTGGCTGGATTCTTCGTGGGAACCCCCTGTTTACCGTTTACCGTTCACCGTTCACGCTTTCTCCTTGTCGGACCATACCGCCAGCTCGTTGCCGCTGGGGTCGGTAAAATGGAAACGGCGGCCACCGGGAAAACTGAAAATGGCTCGCACGATGGTGCCGCCCGCCTGTTTGACCCGGCGCTCCTGCGACTCCAAATCGAGCGCGTAGATCCCACCAAGGGCCCCCCGGTGGCAACCCGGGAAACCGTCTGAAACCCGCCGTTCAACCGGCCATCGGCAAAGCTGGCGTATTCCGGTCCGTAGTCCTCGAAGCTCCAGCCGAACGCTTCGCCATAAAAATGCTTGGCCTCCGGCACACTGGTAACGGAGAATTCGATGTAACCGATTCTGCGGTCATGTTGGGCGCTGCTCATGGCAATTTCCTCTATAACAGGACGGACTGCTCGGCCGCCTCCACCACTTTGCCGCTGTGCTCGGCAGCTTCGAGCCGCTGCCGACGCCGCTTACTCGCCTCATCGCCCGCAAACCCGTAGGCCTGACGCAGAGCATTGAGCCGGCGAGTGAGCGCATCCTGATAGCTCCGGCTGACCATGTCGCTACCGGCGTAATGGCGGCGATATCGCTGGTACAGAGCCGGGAACTCCCGCTCGAGCACAGGAAGGAAGCGGCGCCGCGCCGCGGGACCGAGCCGGAGCGCCGACCCGATCACGTAGCGGGCACCCGCCTCCTTCGCTGCTTCCATGAGCCGCGCCAACCCGGCCCAGTCATCGGTGATGCCGGGAATGATTGGCGCCACAATCAGTCCGGCATAGACGCCACCTTCGGTGAGCCGCCGGAGTGCCCGCAACCGCGCTCCCGGAACCGGCGAGCGCAGCTCCAGGCGGCGGGCCAGCCGGGGGTCGGCCGTGGCCAGCGAAATGTTGACGTTCACCTCGTTCTGTTGGGAGAGCGCCTGCAACAGGTCGAGATCACGAGTGACCAGGGGAGACTTGGTGATGATCTCGATCGAGAGCCCGTGATAGGAGCGCAACACCTCCAGAATGCGCCGGGTGAGTCGAAACCGCCGCTCGGCCGGCTGATACGGATCAGTGGCGGTGCCAATGACCAGCGACTGGCCGGCCACCCGAGCGGGTTTGAGCGTACGGCCCAGCACTTCAGCAACGCCGGATTTGACCAGGATCTCTTTTTCGAAGGCCTCCCAGGGGGGCAGCGGGGCGGCGGGGCGGCGGAGCAGCGATGCCTCGCTGCCCAGCCTCTCTACCACCCACCGATGGGTATCCCGCGCGTAACAGTAAGTACAGCCGAACTCGCACCCGACATAGGGATTGATGGACCAGAATCCCATGTGAGTGGATGCCGGCGTGTTGAGCACCGAGCGCACCGAGAGCTGGATGAACCTGGTACCCCGGGCACGAGTGTCTAAAACGGGAAGCGGGGAAGCGGGGCGGCTAGGCAGTGGCTCACACAAGAGATCCGGGAGCTCAATCTGTTGGGCGGTTCTCTGCTCCGGAGCTGCTCCGCTCGCTTCCTGCCCCGCCGCCCCGCTGCCCCGCTGCCCCACCTCCATCACCCGCATAGCCCCCATCCACATCGGGTGCAACTGAAGCAGCCTGATGAGGGCACCAGAGGGCCGGCGCAATCGGGACAGATCGGGCTAGTGCTGGGTCGCCGAGTTACCAGCTTCGATTCACTGCGGGGGAGAGCTCCAGGGATTGCGGTCAAGGAGAGTGCGGGGAAAAACATCGGTGCCTCATCTTCGGGGTTTATTCGGCAACCTTCCCGAATATATCCCGAAGATCCATGACGTCAAGAATGAGCCCGCTGCTTGGAGCCCAGATAGGTCCCCCGCTCCGCATCGTAGACTCGCACCTGCGTCACCAGCCCGGTCTGGTCCGGATCCACCACTCGCACGTGCACCAGCCGGGGGTCCTGACTGGGTCGATACAGGATCCAGCTCTCCGGCGGAGCTGCCGGCTCGATCTGGGCACACACGCCGACCGGCGCCTGCTCCCGAACCGGACGGCCCGGTTTCCACAGACGGCAGGCTCCGGCCGGCGGCAACGCAGACGGCGGTATGCCAAGCGGCGAACGGTCATCCGTATCCTGAATGACCAGTCGATCCTCGAATACAACTGGTCCCATGTCCGGGTGCCGACTGGTGCTCTGACCGCAAGCCAGCAACCCTGCTCCAGCAAGTAGCACCATTGGAAGGCGCAAACGATCGGGAGAAAACATGTGAAGACTCCTCTCGAGGCAGATCCATCAGGGTAGGGCTAATTTAGAGCAGATTTCCTTCTCTGCGCTCCCGAGGCGATATGGTGAGTCGATGAGCCCGGGCATTTCCGAGAGGTGCTCGTGAACTTCACCCTGAACGATGCGCTGCCGGTGTTGCAGGCCACGCCGCAGGTGCTCCGTGCCTGGCTGGAAAACCTGCCC
>DATFQK010000057.1:0-2921 GCA_035264345.1 Gemmatimonadales bacterium
AAAGCCGTCGGCGCCGGCTGCCGCTGCGGCCGCCAGGAGGGTGGGAATGAATTCGCGCTGGCCTCCACTGGAGCCGGCGTCGCCCTGCCCCGGCTGCTGTACCGAGTGGGTGGCATCGAAGATCACCGGAGCCCCCGTGGCCGACCGGAGGCGGCTGAAGTTCCGCATGTCGACCACCAGGTCACCATAGCCGAAGAAGGTGCCGCGCTCCGTCACCGCCACTTCCGGAGCTCCGGCGCTGCGCACCTTCTCCACGGCTCCCCGCATGGCATCGGGGTCGAGCCATTGCCCTTTCTTCACGTTCACCGGTTTCCCGCTGCGTCCGGCGGCAATCAGCAGATCGGTCTGACGACAGAGGAAGGCCGGGATCTGCAGTGCGTCGGCGACCTGGGCCACCGGAAGCGCCTGCTGCGGCTCGTGAATGTCGGTGAGAACCGGGAGGCCACTCTCGGTCCGGGCACGCTCGAGGGCCCGGAGTCCTTCCTGCAACCCGGGTCCGCGACTGGCACCCAAACGGGATCGGTTTGCCTTATCGAAACTGGCCTTCAGGCAAACGGGGATGCCGAGGTCGCGCTCCAAACCAGCGAGCACCTCCGCTACTCGCAGGAGCACACCCCCAGGCTCGATGACACAGGGCCCAGCGATGAGGAAGGGTGTCCGGCCGAACGACCACGGCACCTAGCGCGTGCTCCGGGCCAGCTCCTCCGCCGCGGCTCGCGCCGGTGCGGTTTCCCGGCGGCGAAGCGCGGCCGCGATGAACCCGGCAAAGAGCGGGTGAGGACGAGTGGGCCGTGATTTCAGCTCGGGATGAAACTGACAGCCAATGAACCAGGCGTGATCGGGCAGCTCGATGACCTCCACCAGCCCCCCATCCGGCGACTGGCCGGACAGTCGGAGACCGAACTCCGCCAGCACATCACGATAGGCGTTGCTCACTTCCCAGCGATGCCGGTGGCGCTCACTGATCTCGGTCGAGCCATAGGCCTGGGCTGCCCTGGACCCGGGACGTAACCTTGCGGCGTAAGCTCCCAGACGCATCGTTCCACCCAGGTCCGATACGTCGCGCTGCGAGTGCATCAGCGAGATAACAGGGGTCTCGCAGTTGGGCTCGAATTCCGTGCTGTTGGTGTCCGGCAGCCGGCAAACGTTGCGCGCAAACTCGATAATGGCCACCTGGAGACCGAGGCAGATTCCGAAGAACGGCAGATCGTTCTCGCGGGCCCACCGAATAGCCTCCACCATTCCGCCGATGCCCCGCTCTCCGAAGCCGCCAGGAATCAGAAGTCCGTCGTAGCCGCTCAGCAGGCGAGCAGCGGCGGGCTGATCGGTGAACTGATCGCTGGCGATCCATTCGACGTCCACCTTGGCGTCGTTCGGAATTCCGCCATGGATCAGCGCCTCCTGCACCGACTTGTAGGCATCGCGCAGGTCGGTGTACTTCCCCACCACCGCGATGCGGACCCGCTTGGTAGGACGGAGAATGCGCTCGCTCATCAACCTCCAGCCCTGGAGATCTGGCTCCCGGGTTTCCAGCCGCAGGCGCTGGCAGACCTCGCGGTCGAGCCCCTGCTCCAGAAACCGCAAGGGGATCTCGTAGATGGATTTGACGTCCGGGCTCTCGATGACGCAGCCGAAGTCCACGTTGCAGAACAGCGCGATCTTGCGCTTGATATCCACCGCGATGGGCTGCTCGCTTCGGCAGATCAGGATGTCGGGCTGAATTCCGATCTCCATCAAGTCCCGAACCGAGTGCTGGGTTGGCTTGGTTTTGAGCTCTCCGGCCGCCGCGATGTAGGGCACCAGGGTCAGGTGGATGAACAGGGCGTTGTCCCGCCCGACCTCCTGGCGGAACTGCCGGATCGCCTCGAGGAACGGAAGCGATTCGATGTCGCCCACGGTGCCCCCGATTTCCGTGATGACGACATCGTGCCCCGGGGCGGTCCGCCGAATGGCATTCTTGATCTCATCGGTGATGTGGGGAATCACCTGCACCGTCGAGCCGAGATATTCGCCCCGCCGTTCCTTGTTGATTACCGTCTGATAAATCCAGCCGGTGGTCACGTTGTTCTGGCGGGAGAGCGACCGGTCGATGAAGCGCTCATAATGCCCCAGGTCCAGGTCGGTCTCGGCCCCGTCGTCGGTCACGAACACCTCGCCGTGCTGGAAGGGCGACATGGTGCCGGGATCCACGTTGATATAGGGGTCGAATTTCTGCATCGTGACGCTGAGCCCGCGCTCTACCAACAGGCGTCCTAAAGAGGCGGCGGCGATGCCCTTTCCCAGTGAGGACACAACGCCGCCGGTCACGAAGATGTACTTGGTCGAGTTGGGACTAGTCGTCATTAGACCTGCCCTTGATAGGCGTGCCAGTGAGCTTCTGCTCGTCGAAGGTCCTCGGGAGTGTCGATCCCGGGGAGCGCCACCTCTTCCAGTCGTGCCACTCCGATGCTCAAGCCATGATGGAGCGCCCGCAGCTGCTCCAGCTGTTCGGCTTGTTCTGCCGGACTGGGCGGCAGTGTCGGCCACCGGGTGATAACCGGCCGACTGTAGGCATAGATGCCGACGTGCTGCCAGTACAAACCTTCAGTGTCCTGCCCTCTCTCACGCCGGTGTGGAATGACGGCGCGAGAAAAATACAAAGCCCGTCCCCGCGCATCGAAAACCACTTTGACCCGGCTCGGATCCGAGGCGAGTCCCGGAGCGAGGGGAGCGGCTGCGGTCCCCACGTCATCTCCCCCTCTCACTCGTCCAATCGAACCGGCGAAGGCTTCACGGGAGAGGAACGGTTCGTCACCCTGGATGTTGACCACCACCCCGAACTCGCCGAAATCCTGCCGCGCGGCCACCTCTGCGACGCGATCGGTTCCACTCGAATGCGAGGGATCGGTCATCACGACCTCCACCCCCGGCGTCTTCACCGC
>DATFQK010000058.1:0-3754 GCA_035264345.1 Gemmatimonadales bacterium
ATTTACCCGTCGTCCACCGCGTACTTCGACAAACTCTACGGTCCGCGCTACTGGAGCCCGCCCGGAACCACCCTCAATTTCTCCATTGGTCAGGGAGAGAACACGCAGACCCTGATCAACATGATGCGGTTCTATCAGGGCCTGGCGGGAAACGGCGAAGCGGTCACTCCCTTCATCGTGAAGCCGAGCTCTGATCGCAAACGCTCGCTCGGCCTGACCCAGCAGGAGCTGGATGGACTCCGCCGGGCACTGATCGCCGTGGTTGAGCACGGTACCGCGTCGGCGAGCCGCCATTCCGACCTCGCCGTGGCCGGTAAGACTGGCACCGCGCAGAACCCGCACGGCGACGACCACGGCTGGTTCATCGGTTTTGCTCCCGCCGAAAAGCCGGAGCTCATCGTGGGCGGGATCATGGAGTTCGCCAAGCACGGCACCGTGGTGGCCCCGTACGTGGTGCAGACTCTGCGGCGCTACATTCTCGGCCCCGAGGCAGCGATCCCGGTGAAGCTGGGTGCGCTGCAGGACGAGTCGGTTACCTCAGCCGACAACGCCGCCCGGCCGATAGAGCTCAACCCCGATTCCGCTGCGGCTCGGGCCGCTGTACCCGATTCAGTCCCCCAGGCCACCGAGCCATGAGAGCTCCCACGCTAGATCGGCAGCTGGTCACGGTCAGCGTGGCGCTGGTGTTGTTCGGGCTCGCCACGCTGTACTCCGCCGGTCAGACTGACGTCCCCACCCGGGCCGCCGGCGTGTGGCATCGCCAATTCATCTGGTTCGGAATTGGGATCGTCGCGGCCTGGATCATCTTCCATGTCTCGCTTCGGGTTCTGGAGTGGATCTCACCCACGCTGTATGCCTTCAGCATCTTCCTGCTCGCGCTAGCGCTGCTGGTGGGAACCGGTGCCGGAACGGCCGAGGGGAGCCACAGCTGGCTCTCGATCGGCGGTCACCAGATTGGTCAACCCTCCGAGCTGGCCAAGGTGGCGACAGTGCTGATGATGGCCCGGTACCTATCCGGCCGGAAAGAGCCTCCCCGCTCGCTGCGTGATCTGATCGGACCGGTGCTGATCGTAGGCGTGCCCTGCCTCATGGTGCTCAAGCAGCCTGACCTCGGCAGCGCATTCGTCTTCGTGGGAATTTTCTTCGCCATGCTGTTCTGGGCCGGCGTGCGTCCCCGGATGTTGTTCCTCCTGGCGACACCGGTGATCAGCCTCCTCCTGGCGTTCAATACCCTGGCCTGGAGCGTCTGGATCATCGTGTTCGTGCTGATCCTGATTGCCTGGCGCCCCTATGTGTGGGACTGGGTGGTCTTTCTCACCGCGAATTTGGCCATGGGGGCGATCGCGATGCCGTTGTGGAACCGGCTCGCGCCATACCAGCAGAATCGACTGCTGACATTCCTGAATCCTGAGGCAGATCCCCGGGCTGCCGGCTACCATGCCATTCAGTCGAGAGTCGCCATCGGCTCGGGCGGCTGGTTTGGGTCCGGTTACACCCAGGGTCCCCAAAAGCGATTGGCGTTTCTTCCGGAGCAGCACACCGATTTCGTGTTCTCGGTCGTGGGCGAGGAGCTCGGCTTCGTGGGCGTGCTGGTGGCGCTCGGTTTGTTCCTGGCGTTGTTCCTGGTGCTGGTGAGGATCGCCCGCCGGGCCACCGACTCTTTCAGCAGTCTGACGGTGTTCGGAATCGTGGGCCTGTTTTTCACCCACGTATTCGAGAACGTCGGGATGACGGTAAACCTGATGCCGATCACCGGTATCCCTCTGCCGATGTTCTCCTATGGCGGGTCCTTCTTCATCATCTGTTCTCTCTGCCTGGGGCTTGCTCTCCGGGTGGCTTGGGACTCGAGATTGTCGGGCTATACTGATGCCTGACAGGCCTTTACAGAGCAAGGCCTAGCGCAGACGTCGAGGTCGGTTGAGATTGCAGTGGCTTTCCCGGCGGTTGCGCCCTTACCCTCTCTACCTACTTCTCTATGGCCGTGATGGCATGGTTTAAAAAGGAACGCAAGCCACGGACGTCGCAGCGTGAACGGCTGGAGATCCCGGCCGACGCCTGGGAGAAGTGCGACAGCTGCGGGCACATCGACATCCGGGAAAAGTTCGAAAAGGCGCTCAACGTCTGTCCCGAGTGTGGCAAGCACCGCCGGATCAGCGCCGAAGATTACGTCGAGCTCCTCACCGATCCGGGAACCTGGCGCGAGCTGTATGCCGGGCTGCGCTCGGCCGACCCTCTCCAGTTCGAGAACTATCCCGAACGTCTCAAGGCCGCCCGGGAAAAGGGCGGGGAGGGCGATGCGGTTTACACCGGGACCGCCAAGCTCGATGGGCTCCCGTTCGATCTGGCGGTGATGAACTTCAGGTTCATGGGCGGATCCATGGGCTCGGTCGTCGGGGAGAAGATCGCCCGCCTGGCTCGCCGCTCGCTGGAGAAGAAGACCCCTCTGGTGATCGTCTCCACCTCCGGCGGCGCGCGGATGCAGGAGGGCGTGCTTTCCCTGATGCAGATGGCCAAGACTTCCGCGGCTATCGCGCAACTGCACCGTGAGTGCATTCCCTATATCTCCATCCTGACCGACCCCACCACGGGTGGAGTCTCCGCGTCCTTCGCCATGCAGGGCGACGTGGTTTTAGCCGAGCCTGGCGCTGTTGTCGGCTTCGCCGGCCAGCGGGTGATCAAGCAGACCATCGGGCAGGATCTTCCCGAGGGCTTTCAGACGGCCGAGTTTCTGCTGGAGCACGGCCAGATCGACGATGTGGTGCCTCGGGCGTCGCTGCGGGACACCACTGCGCGACTGCTCCGGCACATGCAGGGTCAACGTCCCCATGTCGATCTCGCCGAAGTAAGCTGAGGCGCGGTCTCTTCGCCGTACCGCCCCACCCAGGCTGCTGTCGGTGGGGCGCATTCGTTTCCGCCCGGTCTTCCTCATGGCAAGATGGTTCGCCGAGTTCCGATGCCGCTGAGCTACCAGGAGGCGCTCGACTTTCTCTTTCCCCGCACCACCACGATCAAGTTCGGGCTGGCCACCACCCGCGCGCTGCTCAAGTCGTTGGGAAATCCTCACGAGGTCATGCCCTCGGTGCATGTCGGCGGCACCAACGGGAAGGGCAGCGTGTGCACTCTGGTCGCCGCGGCGTTGCGCGAAGCCGGCTGGCGGGTGGGCCTGTATACCTCACCCCATCTGATCTCTTTCCGGGAGCGAATTCGAGTTGATGGTATTCCCATCTCGGAAGAAGCTGTGGCCATGTGGACCGGCCGGCTCCTGTCGCCCATTCTGGAACGGAAGGCCACCTTCTTCGAGGCGACGACGGCTCTCGCCTTTGCTGACTTTGCGGCTCGGGGAGTCGAGATCGCGGTGGTGGAGGTCGGGCTCGGTGGAAGGCTCGATAGCACCAACGTGGTCCGCCCTCTGGTGAGCGGAGTCACCAAGATCGCTCGCGACCACATGAAGTACCTGGGCGACAGTCTCGAGCTCATTGCCTGCGAGAAGGCGGGGATTGCCAAGCCCGGCGTGCCCTTCGTCATCGGCGAGACCGATCCGGCGCTGGTTCAGGTGCTGCGGCGTGAGGCTATTCGGGCTTGCGCCCGGGCAGGCGGTGAGGACAATCGCGGCCGGGCCGACGTCCGGGTGCTCCCTGCGGAATACGAATGGCGTGGCTCGCTCAGTCTGGCGGGTCCTCATCAGCGGCGGAATGCCGCGGTAGCGCATGGGATACTGTCCGCACTACCGACGCCCTACCGCCCCACGCAGGAG
>DATFQK010000059.1:0-2798 GCA_035264345.1 Gemmatimonadales bacterium
CGGGTAAGCTGTGCGATCTGGGTGGCGGCCCGGTCGACTGCCTCACGCTCCTGCTCCAGCATCGTGGTCTTCTGGGCTACCTGATCGGCCAATGCCTTCAACACGGCGAGCTGGTGCTGGATGTCCGGAATTGCCGTGGAAGCCTGATTGATCGGCTCCATCTGCCGCTCAACTGACTGCACCCGGCGGACGACATCTTCCAGCTTGCCGGTGGCAGCCTGGAAGTCCTGATCGAAGTTTTCCAGCCGGGAAGTGGTATGCCGGTGGGCGGTAAGGGCATCATCGTGCTGCGAGCGCATGCGGGCGACGTTTTCCGCCAGCTCGCTCAGCTGACCTCTTAGGCCGTCTGCATCGGTCCGGAGAGCGGCGAGCGGGCCCTGAAGGCTGAGGAAGGATTCGACCTGCTCCCGGAGCAGGAGTGCGGTTTCCACCTTGTCGGTCAGGGCGCTCATCTGCCCCTGGAGCCGCTCGACGTCTTCCCCGGCATGGGTAATCCGGGCTTCGGTCGCTGCCTGAGTCTTGATCACCCGCTCGGCCTGCTCTTCGGCCAGAGCCATTTGACCACCTAACCGGAGAAGACCCTCAACCTGGCCCTCCAGCTCCGCGCAGCGCTCCCGCAGTGCTCCGATCTCCGCCGCTCGTTCGAGCGTCGGACCCAGCGAACGCAGATCGTTCGCGGCGGTTTCAGCCCGGGCAACGAGTGCTTCGAGGGCCGCAGTGATATCGCGCCCGCTCGAGTCGATGGCGACGACGGTGTCGTCCTCGCGGCGGCGACCTTTCAGGAAACTGACCATTGGCTTACTCCGAGGGAATGCGCGCGCGATCGGTCGGAACTGGGGCCAGAGCTCTGGCAGTCGCAGATCACTCGCGGGGTGAAGATTTAGCACGCAGGCGGACCGCGCCCTAACTGCAACGCGTGTGCCCCGAGACCCGGTTCGGTTTGGAGGACCGCAGATGGGAACGGGCCCGGGCGCAAATCACTACTGGCGCGAGAGATTGCCGAGCTATGCGGGAAAACTTGAGGAGGCCGAGACGGGAATATCGAAAGGCTTGCTTGGCGAGGTGCGAGGCCACCGGGCAGGTCGCACGCCAGGGATTCTGCGTCACTGCGGTCCGGCCGGCTCCAAATCGTAACGCCGACGGATCTGACTGGAGCCCGTCACCACGATCATCTCGGTCCTGGTGAGATATCCCTCTTGTTCGACCCTGATGCGGTGGGTCCCGACCGGCAGGGGATAATCGGCTACAGGCGTCGGCCCAATCTCCTTGTTACCTACGAAGAGGGTTCCCCATGGCTCCGAGGTGACCGTCAGCAGGGCGTATTCCTTCTTGGCCGGCTTGGACCGCTCCGGCTCGGTGGCCCGACCGGACTCGCCGCCAACCTTGGGCTGGCTGGGGGAGACGGGCACTGACTCCCGTGGCGGTAGAACGGGGGAAACCGGCTGGGTGACCGGCTTCGAATAGGACGAGTCCTGAAACGGCAGCCACGCGGCCCAGGCGACGCCGACCAGCACGGCGCAGAGTCCCGCGGCGATGAGGCCACGCCGTACCATGAGCCTCCTTTTGGACCGCCGCCGATTCGTTGCGACCTGCTGCTCTGATGGTGTCACACCAGCAGTCACTACGGTCCGGGGACCGGTACGCTCTCCGCTCACGGCAGCAGCAAACTCTTCCATGCCGGGAAAGCGCTTGCCCGGCTCCTTCGACAGTGCCCGGTCCAGGGCGGCACAGAGATCAGCTGGAGCATCCGGACGATTTTCGAAGATTCGCGGCGGCGGCTCGAACACGTGCTTGTACAGGATGCTATGGGAGGAGCCCTCGAAGGGCTTTTTACCGGTCAGAATCTGGTGCCCCACCACCGCAAGGGCGTACTGGTCCACGCGCCCATCTACCTCCAGACCCTTTGCCTGCTCGGGAGCCATGTAGTGCGGTGTCCCGATGATGTTCCCGGTACCGGTCAGCGCCGAACCGCTGTCCAGGGCCTTGGAGATGCCGAAGTCCGTCAGCACCGCCCGGCCATCTGATTCGAGCATAATGTTGGCCGGCTTCACATCACGGTGCACGATGCCGCGCTGGTGGGCATGAGCTAACGCCATAGCAGCATCCCGGAGAATGCGTCGAACCAGATCAATGGGCAGAAGGCCCTGCTCCAGGCGCTGTTCCAGCGAGCTGCCGTTCACGTACTTCATAACGAAGTAGTTGAGCCCGGCCTCGCTCTCAACCCGGTAGATCGGAATGATGTTGGGATGGTCGAGCTTGGCCGCTGTCTTGGCTTCTTGTTGGAAGCGGTGAATCACCTTGGCGTCGTGCGACACTTCGGAGGGCAAGACCTTGATGGCGACCTGTCGCTCGAGCACCAGGTCCTGGGCCAGAAATACCAGGGCCATTCCTCCCCGGCCCAGCAATCGGGTTATCTCATAACGCCCAGCCAGCGTGCGAGCCAGACGGTCTCTCAGCTCTTCGGTGGGATCGGCTGGGAAGGTAAGAGCGATTTCTCCCGAAGGCGTTCCGCAGCTGGCGCAGAACCGCCCATCCGGCGACAGCGGCGTATGGCACCGGGTGCACTCGCTCACCGAGTGCCTCGCTGTTCCACCGGATTTACCCTCAGGGTTCCGATCGCAGGCTGGTACATCGGTCTCCAAGTGCTCATGAGGGGTCCGACCAGAAGCTTACCTTCTGGTAATTCCCCGCAGCATCGGGCGGACTCCGGGAAATGGCGAGGCCGGTTACGCCGGCACCCTTCCCGGAGGTGCAGGATTCCAAAGGAGTTACAGAGTCGCGGGGAAGTTGACGAGCAA
>DATFQK010000060.1:0-2592 GCA_035264345.1 Gemmatimonadales bacterium
AGTCCGGGGGTAAGAACACCCACGTGCCCCAGATTCACTTGAAAGTCTCTGAGGCCCGCCGCCGCCAGGAGAGACAGTGTAAGTCGGACGATCTCGATATCCGCCGCAAGGCCGCCTTCACCCAGAAGCTCTGCGCCCACCTGAAGCATCTCGCGAGGGCGCCCACCACGCTCAGGGTCCTGTCGAAACACCTTACCCGAGTAGCACAATCGCAGCGCCCCTGTCGTATCCGAAAACGTGGTCGCCGCTACACGAGCGAGGCTGGCGGTAAAGTCGTAACGCAGCGCGAGGACTCGGCCGTCACGGTCTGGGAAGCGCACGAGTCGCTCTGCGACCTCCGTTCCGCCGGCCCTGACGAAGGTGTCCTCGTACTCGAACGTGGGCGGGATCAGCTCCTCGAACCCTGCCGTTTCGAGCGTACCCATGGTGGCACGTTGAAGCGCTCGGCGGCGGCGGACGGCATCGCCGGTGAGATCGAGAGCGCCGGGAGGGATCGCGGCGATGGAATGGGGGACCATCAGGTGGAGCTCAGGCGGGCTTGGAGACCGGCGCCTCTTCCGGCTTGGGGCCGTGGAGGCGGATGGTTTTCACCCGGCGCCCCTCCATTTCAACTACTTCGAAGGTGAACGGGCCTACAACAACCCGGTCGCCGGCGCGTGGTAAGCGCCCCAGCTGCCCGAAGATGTATCCACCGACGGTGGTGTAGTCAGTGTCGTCGATACTGGCTGCGAACTCACTGTTGAACTCCGAGATCGTCATCGAGCCGTCCAGTTGCGGAGCGCCATCTACCGGATCGATTCGATCCAGCGGATCGTATTCGTCATAAATCGGACCCACGATCTCCTCGAGAAGGTCCTCCATCGTGACCAGACCCGCCGTTCCACCATACTCGTCCAGCACGATGGCCAAGTGAGTCTTGAGCCGCTTCATGTCTGCCAGCACATCCTCGACTTCGCGGGTCCCGGGAACGAACAACGGCGGCCGCATGATCACGCGGATCGTCTGCCCCGGGCGAGAGCGGAGCGCAGAGAGAATGTCCTTGGCATGCACAACGCCGATGATCTCATCGAGCGATTCCGTATACACGGGATAGCGGGACCGACGGTGGACGGCTACCTGGTCCGCGGCATCCTCGACGACCATGTCGGCGTTCAAGGCGGCGATCTGGGTGCGAGGCGTCATTACCTCCTGCGCCGTCTTCTCACTGAACTCGAAGACACCTTCCAGCAGCCGCGCATCCTCCTGGAGCAGGCTACCACCCTCAGTGCTTTGTTCCACCAGCATCCGAATTTCTTCGGGAGAGTGGAGGCGCTCATTTTCTCCCGGTGGATCGATCCTCAGGAGCCGAAGCAGACGATTGGCCGTGCCATTGAGCACGGCAATCGGGCCAGCCATGACCCAGGCGAACCCCATCAGCGGTGCGGCCAGCCATGAGCTGACCTGTTCCGGGTAGAGCAGGGCGACTGCTTTGGGCACCAACTCGCCCAGTATGATGTGCAGGATTGTGATGATAATGAACGCGATTGCGGACGCGACACCATGGGTCGCAATGCTGGCCAGCGAGGCCGGCAGCCAGCTGAACCCATTACCGATGAGCCCGGCGAGCGCCGGCTCGCCGATCCAGCCGAGGCCCAGGGATGCCAGGGTGATTCCCAGCTGAGTTGCCGATATGTAGCGGTCCAGCGATTGTACCGCGCGGCGGGCCAGCCTAGCTTTGCGATCCCCGGCTTGCTCCATCTCGTCCAGCCGGGTCTTCCTGGCACCTACCAACGAGAACTCGGCAGCAACAAAGAAGGCATTCGCCAGAACGAGAATCACAACGGCCACGAGGCCGAGGAAGATCGGAGGCGATTCTGCTGGTTCCATATGGTCAAAGTCTAGTAGCCAAACCCTTCCCCTGCGAGGGCAGCCTCTGATCCGCCGCGTCTCTGTTCCGCCGCTCGAGGCGATCGAGCCTTTCCTCCCGAGACTCGCCGGAGCCGACCCTGAGACCCGGCGTATCGTGCATTCGATCCTGGATGATGTTGCGGCGCGGGGGGACGAGGCGGTACGCGAGTATACCCTCCGGTTCGATGGAGTCGACCTGCCGCCCCAGGACTGGGAGCTCGACTCGGGTAGCTGGCATGGTGCCCTTGGGAGGATCCCGGCCCCCCTCCGTGATGCCTTGGGTAGGGCGGTTCATCGGGTGACCCAGTACCATCAGCTTCAACGGGAAACCGGTTTTCATCAGGCGGAAGACGACGGCAGCGTCATCGGGATGAAGGTGGCGCCGCTCGACCGGGTGGGACTGTACGTGCCGGGAGGGAAGGCTTCGTACCCGTCCACCGTGGTGATGAACGCTGTGCCCGCGTTGGTCGCCGGAGTCCAGGAGATCATCGCGGTGGTACCTCCCCAGGGAGCTACGGACCTGGTGCTCGCCGCTTGTGCGCTCTCGGGGGTCACACGCGTGTTCCGCATCGGCGGTGCCCAGGCTATTGGCGCACTAGCATATGGCACGAAAACCATTCCCAGGGTCGACAAGATCGTGGGCCCGGGGAGTCGCTGGGTAGCTGAGGCGAAGCGGCAGGTGGTTGGCCGAGTCGGAATCGATAT
>DATFQK010000061.1:0-2220 GCA_035264345.1 Gemmatimonadales bacterium
CCAGGCGGCGTTGCTGACGGCGTGTGACCGGAACCTGAGCAAGTCAGAGCCGGAGAAAGCGCAACAGAACCTCGAAGCCGATGTGAAGTCCGCCAGCCCTGTACCCCTGGGAGTGGTGGGCGGCCGGGCAACCTCCCAAGCTCAGGCACCCAAGGCCAACGAAGAGGGCGACACTTGGTCTCGCTATTCGGCGCCCGATCCGGCCGATCGGCTGATTGTTCGAACCGGCCAGGCCGGCATCGAGGTCGATTCGCTCGAGCCAGCCATGGCCGAGCTGCGCCGCGTGGCGCAGCGGGTGGGAGGGTTCGTGGCAGACGCGTCGGTACAGAGCGGCCGGAATCAGGTGCGGTCAGCCACGCTCCAGCTCAAGGTGCCGGCGGCGAGGTTCGATGATCTCACCGAAGGGCTCCGACCGCTGGGCCGTTTGCAGTTCGTCAACGTCGCGGCCGAAGATGTGAGCGAGGAGTTCGTGGACCTGACCGCGCGGGTGGTGAATGCGCGCCGGCTGGAGGAGCGGCTGATTGAGCTGCTCCGGACCCGGACCGGCAAGCTCCAGGATGTCCTCTCGGTCGAGCACGAGCTCGCACGAGTGCGCGAGGAGATCGAGCGGATGGAAGGCCGGATGCGCTTCCTCAAGGCCAGCGCCCAGCTCAGCACTCTGTCGGTCAACCTTTACGAGCCGGCGCCCCTCGTCGCCTCCCCCGGACGCAGCCCAATTGCCGAAGCGTTCAAGACGGCGTGGCGGAACTTCGTGGGCCTCGTTGCCGGCGTTATTGCCTCACTCGGTTTCGTGGTGCCGGCGGTGATGGCTGGCTGGGCGGCGGTTGTCGTGGGCCGGAGATATCGCAAGCCCGCTTGAGAGTCGGAGAGTCGGAGGGTCGCAGGGTCGGAGCGGTGCCCTCCGCCTCTCCGGTTCACTCATATCGAAGCGCCTCTACCGGATCCATCCGCGATGCCTTGCTCGCCGGATACAGGCCGAACAACACACCGGTGAGAATCGACGCGAGTACCGCGGCTACGACCGAGAGCAGCGGTACCGTGGCGGGGATTGGGGAGAAGGAACGTATCCCCCAGGCGATCAGCGCTCCCAGCCCCATCCCCACGATGCAGCCGACCAGTGTGAGCGTTGCCGCCTCGACCAGAAACTGGAACATGATCTCGCGCCGCGTGGCGCCCAGCGCCTTTCGAACCCCGATCTCCCGGGTGCGCTCGGTAACCGAGATCATCATGATGGCCACCACACCCACGCCCCCAACCATCAGGCCGACGCTGGAAAGCGCGATCATTACCACGAAGAAGGCTGCCGTGATCTTGTTGAAGGTGTCGAGCACCCGGTCCTGAGTCACCACCGCAAAGTTGTCCGGCTGGCCCGGCCGAAGTCCGCGTTTGATCCGGAGCGCTGCCGCGACCTGGTCTTGCGCCTCCTCAATGGTGGCTGTCTCGGTGGGAAGCACCGCAATATCCATCCAGCCCTTCTCGTAGTCCGCCACCTTCATGAACGTGGTGTGCGGGATGGCCAGACGCGGCTCGTCGGCGTTGCTGAAGAGCGACGCCGCTTCCGCGTGCAGTCCGATGACCTCGAACGGCTCGCCGAAGATCTTGATTCGCTTCCCGATGGCATCCCGCCGGGGGAAGAGCGATTGGGCCAGCTTGTCGTTGATGATCACCACCCGCGCCCCGGCCGCGTACTCCATGGGAGTGTAGTTCCGGCCCGCCAGAATGTCGCCTCCGTTCACCAGGTTCCAGCTCGGAGTCATCCCCGCTATCGCTACGCTCTTGAGCTCCACCCCCTCGAAGCTGACCGGGCCGTTGGTGTACTCGCCGATGTTGACATCGCGCACTGTGGGCAGGTTGCGGATCAGCTCCGCCTCCTCCACAGAGAGCCACGGCATCTGCCGCCAGGGGGACAGCTCATCGGAGCCGTCGGAGACGTCGAGCCCGCCGGAGAAGTAGCGGTACACGAAGAAGGTCTTGGGCCCGGCGGCCTCGAGGATGTTGGTAACGCTCTGGTTGATCCCGGTGATCGCGGAGGCCATGGCGATCACTACTGTCACGCCGATCGCCACGCCCAGGATGGTCAGGGCTGCCCGGACTTTGTTCGCCCGGATCGAGTCCAGCGCAATGACCGATCCTTCCAGCATGCGGGAGAGCAGAGCTCCCTTCCGATGTCGCGTCATTCCGCCCTCAGCGCGTCGATCGGATCCAGCCGCGACGCCCGGC
>DATFQK010000062.1:0-6902 GCA_035264345.1 Gemmatimonadales bacterium
AGTCCACCCCGTAGTTGCTGGCGATGCCGGGATTGGCGCTGCTCTCGAAATCGCTGCACTCGCCCCGGGACACCGCATAGTTGTAGACCGGCACCATCGTGGTGTCGGCCGTGGGATCGCCCAGCGCGCTGGGGACGGCCACCGTGGTATCGATACCCGCCTGCACGAACAGCGGATAGTTCTGGCTGTTCATGCCGCTCTCGACCGTGCTCTGGCCTTCCAAGGCGCCCGACACGAAGAACGTCAGATTCCGCATGATCGGACCGCCGAGACTCCCGGTGACCCGGTTGAGACCGAGGCTGTGGTTGACGCCGAACGGCTCGTCCGTCTCATAGGCCAAGTTACCGGTAAAGTTGCTGCCGCCGGTCCGGGTCTGGATCGAGATGACGCCGGACTGCGCGTTACCGAACTCGGCCGAGGATGAGCCCGTGGTTACCGAGGCCTCTTCCAGGGCGTTGGTCCCGACGTTGATCTCGGTTCCGGCGGAGCTCACCCGGGCTCCACCCCGGTAACCCGGCGTGACCGGCACTCCATCGACGTAGGTCACGTGTTCCTCGGTCCGGCCGCCGCGGATCGAGAGCGTGTTGCCGTTGGGGCTCGCGGCCACGACGCCGGGCTGCAGCTGCAGCACGCCGTTTAGCCGGTCGACCGGCAGATTGTTGGTGAACTCGCCGTCGATCCGCTGCTTCGAGGTGACCTCGTCGCGCGGCACCAGCGGCTGAGTCTGCTGGACCACGGTGATCTCCTGGATCTGGACCGCGGTCTGCTCCAGCTGGATGTCGACCGTGATGGTCTGGCCGGCGAGGACCTTCACGCCGTCCACCTGGGTCGACTTGTACCCGATAAAAGCGGCCCGAACACTGTAGGTCCCGGCCGGCACGTTGTTGATGAAGTAATACCCCTGCGGATTGGTGAGCGCGTTGAACGCGCTCCCTACGATAAAGACTTGCGCATTGGCGATGGGTGCGCCCGCTTGGTCGCGGACCCTGCCTTCGATCTTACCAGTCGACCCCTGGGCCAGAAGCGATCCCGCTCCAAATCCCAGTACGACTGCCGCCAGCGCGAAGTATCGCGCTGCGCGTGCGAAGGCGCTGACACAGCTTTGCTTCATGGATACGTCCTCCAAAGGCGTGAACCTGCCAGTACCGCCATGACTTCCTGGGAAGGCGCGCACACGCCTTCCCGTTGGCCCGAGGGCCTACTCCGGAATGAGACTGCGTGGGATGACTACCTGCATGTGCGATGGGGACGGCGTATTACCAAAAGGACTGCGTGAAACTGAAAAAGCGCGAGCGCGACCGCGGCCCGGTCGGCAGGTGCCTAATATGAAGTGCACAAAATTGCATGTCAAGGAAAAGTCACCGGGCCATGGCCGCCCCCGCCTGGAGACGTAACTGTCTGAAACCCACAAAGTTGCCCAATGAAACACGACCGGCTTCAGCCTCCAATTGTTCGGAATGAGACCGGAATGGGCCGGCGTGAAATCTCGGTGGGAGAATTCGACAGCCTCCCGCGATCGTCATCCGATGTCGCGGGGGTGTGGCGGGCCAGTCGCCAGACCGCAGTCGTCAGTCCGTAGCTATCAGATCTCCAGACTATGACTGCCGACTGGGGACTGAGGACTGGCAACTACCCCACGATCACCTCCACCTGCGGCTCCCGCGGCGTCACCTCCGGCCCGGAGGAGCCCATGAACACATTTACCTCGCTCCGAATGCCGAACTCGCCCTGGAGATAGATCCCCGGCTCCACCGAGAACCCCACGCCCGGTAGCAGCATCCGGTCGTCGTGGGTCTCGTAGTCATCCAGATGGGGGCCGGAGCCGTGCAGGTCCCGGTCGATCGAGTGGCCGGTCCGGTGGACAAAGGCATCGCCATAGCCAGCCGCCACCACCACGGCGCGCGCCGCCTGGTCCGCCTCGTATCCGGCAATGCTCCGGTGCTCCGCCCCGGCCTGGCGAATGACGTCGATCGCCGCTTCACGCGCCCGGCGCACCGTCCGCCACACCTCGGCGACCCTGGCCGGCAAACGGCTCCCGGCGAACCCGATCCAGGTCTGGTCGGCAAAGACAGTAGCGAGGCTGCGGCCGGCCCAGAGATCCAGCAGAACCAGTTCGCCCGGCTGAAGCACGGCGTCCTTCCCCGGGTGCGGCTCGTAGTGTGGCTTGGCCGAGTTGGGGCCGAATCCGACAATCGGCGGCTCATTCAACACCAGCCCCCGGGCTTCCAGCGCGGCGATCACCCGGGCCTGCAAGGCCGTCTCGGTGAGCGCACCGGTCTCCCCGATGGCCTGCTGCAAACTGCTCCGGGCCACGTCGGCCAGAACCTCCGCGGCGAACTGATGATCCGCGAGCTCCTGCGGGCTCCATCGCGCGGCGAAGCGGGAGACCAGGTCCCCGACGGGAGGATCTTTGCCCCCATGCTCTGGAGCAATTGCACTACCCCATGAGGGACCCGGTCGAGGTAGGGCACGGCATCCCGAGGGGAGATCTCCATGCCGAGCGTCTTACCCGCGACCGCGTGACCCAACGCCTGATTCAGCTCGCTCCATCGGGCGTACGGCACCACCCGCCCGGGAAAATTTTCCAGGCCGTGCAGCTCGATCTTGTGGGCGATGACAACCGGCTCACCTTCCCGGGGAAACAGCGCGAACAGCCTGCGGGTGTTCAGTCCGCTGAGCCCCAGCACCCGGGTGGCCACCGGATTGAGACCCTTGAAGGCGAAGAGGAGCCAGCCGTCCAGGTCGGCCTCATGGAGGGCCTGCCGCAGCTCGACGAGGTCGATCATTCGTACACCTCCGCCACCGCCGTGCGCCAGACGCAGGCCTCCTCCCCCCGGGACCGGCAGTGCTCGTGGATCAGCGCTCCCTCGAATCCGGTGAGCGCCCGGAGCAACTCCTGATAGACCGCCCCATAGAAGACGCACGCCTCGCCGGTGGGCAGCGCTTCAATGGAAAGCGGCGCCGGCATGCGGACCTCGACATCATGAGGACGAGGTCTCAACTCCCCGCCGAAGATGCGGCGCGACAGGCGGGCTGCGCTCCTGAGCGCCAGCCGGCGGGCCATATCGCCGGGCGACACCTTGGCCAGAGTTCGGGTAGAGCGTCCCCGGTTGCGAGCGGCATAGCGGGCGGCCCGCCGTCCGGCATCGGCGTAGACCAGAGCCGCGTCGCTCCGGCGTCCAATCAGACGGAGGACAGAGATGGTCTCCTCCAGCTCCACCGCGCCACCCTTGTCGGCCGCATGGCGGTAGCGCTGGATCTGCGCGGCGACAGTAGGGCTGAGCCCGAGTCGCCGCACAACGATCTCTTCGGCCAGCTCTGCGAGACCATCCTCGACCGGGGTATCGAGGTTGCGAATGGCCTCGAGCAGGCTGAGAGGAATGAGCGCGGGAACGGAGGGCTTGGGCACGGTCGGCGGGATAATATAGGAGCTGGGAGCTGGGAGCTAGGAGTCGGGAGCTTGGAGCCAGGCGTCGGGAATAGCATCCCAGCTCCTAGCTTCAAGCTCCTAGCTCCCGGCTCCCAGCTTCCCTACATTCCGCCATGGCCGAGCCTTCTGCCGCAGGGCTTTCTTTCGATCGGGAAGCGCTGCCCCACCTCGATGCGCTGTACCGGGTAGCCCTGCGGCTGACCGGTGAGGCCAGCCAGGCCGAAGACCTGGTGCAGGATACCATGCTCAAGGCCTACCGTTCCTGGCGGCAGTACCGGCCCGGCACCAACGCCAAGGGATGGCTGCTGACCATTCTCCGGAACACGTTCATCAACGATTATCGCCGGCGTAAACACGAGCCGGTGGCAATGGACCTGGACGCCGTGGAGCCGCACGCGCTCGACCGGTCGATCGAGGAAGTCGATCCCGAAGGCAACTTCTTTGCGCAGATCGTGGACGCCAAAGTACTGGAAGCGATCGACGCGTTGCCGGACGAGTTTCGTGAGGTGCTGGTCCTGAGTGATGTGGAAGGGATGCGCTACGCTGAAATCGCCGAAACCCTGCAGATTCCGGTCGGCACGGTGAAGTCCCGGCTGTTCCGGGCCCGCCAACAGCTTCAGACCCAGCTCTATGCCCACGCCGTCGAAATGGGATACATCCAGCCACGGGAGAGCCCGACATGAGCGGGGTTGACTGCGCCCAGGCCCTGACCAATCTGGGCGACTACCTCAAACAGGAGCTTACGCCGGAGCTGATGGTTGAAGTTCGGCACCATCTGGAGCGGTGCCGCGACTGCTTCAAGCACGCCCAGTTTCAGGAGAGCTTTCTCAGCATGCTGGAGACCCGCGCCGGCCGCGAGACCTGTCCGGCAAAGCTGCGGGCCCGCATCCTCAGTCTGCTGCGGTCGGAGATGGAGAACCACTGACCGAGCCGTCACTCCTGCTGGCGGTCCTGGTCAGCGCGAGTGTCGTCTGCATAGCCTGGTTCTCGGCCACCCTCACTTCATCCGGTGCCCTGGCGGCCTGGGTGGTGGGCGCCGGGATCCTCTATGGAACGGGTTGGACCGGCGGCGTATTACTGGCCGTCTTTTTTGTTTCCAGCAACCTGGTCTCCAGGGTAGCCCCCGGCCCACCACCGCCGATGATCGACCCCAAGGGCGACCAGCGAGATGCCTGGCAGGTACTGGCTAATGGAGCCGCGGCTGCGCTGCTCGCCCTCTTCGGATCCTCCGATCCTGCCCTGAGAAGCTGGCTGGTAACCGCCACGCTGTCTGCCGCAGCGGCAGACACGTGGGCCTCCTCCCTGGGCGCCCTAAGCCGCGCAGCTCCAAGGCTCTTGTGGTCCCGTGGACGGGTGCCGCCCGGCACCAGTGGCGGGATCACCGCTGTCGGAAATCTGGGCGCTGTTGCCGGTGCGGCGGTGGTTTCGGCGACCGGCGCACTCCTCACCGGAAGCGCTCGGCTCCTCGGCGCGGGAATATTGATAGGTTTCCTCGGTATGCTCGTGGATTCCCTGCTAGGTGGTGTGATGCAAGGGACGTTCTGGTGCGCTCACTGCGAGCAGCCGAGTGAATGGCGCGTGCATCGCTGCGGAACCAGGACAGAACGGAAGTCCGGATGGGTGTGGCTGAACAACGACGGCGTGAACCTGCTTGCGACGGCGATCAGCGGCGGCCTGGCGTGGGCCGTATGGCGCTGGCTTGACTGATTTTCCCCGGCAGGTCGACGCGCTGGTGGTCGGAGCCGGGCCGGCCGGCAGCGCTTCTGCCGCCCTGCTGGCCGAGGCGGGCTTCTCGGTTCTCGCGGTAGATCGGGCTGAGTTCCCCCGGGACAAGCCGTGCGCCGAGTACATGAGTCCGGAGGCAGTGAGAATTCTGACCCGATTCGGCATCGTCGAGACGCTCGAACGGGCCGGGGCGGCTGCGCTCGAGGGAATGAAAATCACCGGTATTCACGGTGCCACGGCGCATGGGATCTTTGCTCTGGCCGGTCATCGGCCGTACCGCCCGACTGGACTCTCGGTGTCTCGCCGAATCCTCGATCACGCGCTGCTCAACGTCGCCCGGAAAGCCGGGGCGTCCATTGCGGAGCGCACTGCGGTGGAGGAGCTGCTGTACGAACGGGGGGCGGTAACCGGAGCCGTGCTGCGCGATGGGCAGGGACGTCGCCGATCGGTCCGGGCCCGCCTGACTGTGGGTGCCGACGGTCTCAGGTCAGTGGTGGCCCGCCGCATGGGACGACGCACTCACCACCGGCCTCGCCGGGTAGCGTTTGTGGCCCATGTGTCCGGTGTCCGGAACCTCGGCAGGTCGGCCGAGCTCCACTTCGGCCGCAACGGCTACATGGGACTGAATCGGATCGGCAACGACCTGGTCAATGTCGCCCTGGTAGTACCGGCGGAACGAGCGAAAGAGGCCAAGGGCAGACCTCAGGATTTTTTCCTGCACACTCTCGGAGAATTTCCCGATGCAGGCAGCCGCGTGCTGGCAGGCGAAATTGTCCGTCCTGTCCTGGTGACTGGTCCCTTCGCAGCCTGGTCGGGCCGGGTAGCGGCTCCCGGGGGCCTGCTGGTGGGAGACGCCGCCGACTTCTTCGATCCGGTCACCGGTGATGGGATCCTGAGCGCCTTGCGGGGAGCAGAGCTGGTGGCCGAAACGATGATCCCTGCATTGGGCCGGCCAGGTCCGGTAGCCGGTGAGCCGCTTCGTCATTATCAGCGGCGGCGGCGGCAGGTGTTCGCCGGGAAGTGGATCATGGAACGGGCAACCCGCTATCTGATGTCCTCACCCTGGTTCTTCAACCGCAGCGTCTCCCGGCTGGGCCGGTACCAGGACATGGCTCATTCTGCGATCGGCGTGGCGGGTGGGTTTGTGCCGCTCCGGGAAATCCTGAAGCCGCTCTTCCTTGCCCGGATGGTGCTTTGAGCGCCACCGAGATCGACGCGGCACAGTTCCGCCAGCTGTTGGGGCGCTTCGCTACCGGAGTCACCATCATCACGGTGACGGCACCCGACGGAAGGTTCCTGGGCATGACCGCCAACAGCCTGTCCTCCGTCTCTCTCTATCCGCCGCTGATCTCGGTCTGCGTGGATCGTGAGGCGGAGATGCACAACGCGATCCTTGCGGTCGATCAGTTCGTGGTGAACGTGCTCTCCAGCTCCCAGGAAACACTGGCGCGCCGGTTTGCCGACAAACATGAGGACCGTTTCGAGGGCATCGGCTACCACATAAGCCCGGAGGGCCTCATCCTGCTCGGCGGCGCCCTGGCTCACGTCGAGTGTCAGCGATTCGCCCAATATCCCGGTGGCGATCACACCATTGTCGTGGGACGGGTAACCGGCGGAACCACCAGCAAGGGACGGCCCTTGCTCTACTACCGCGGGGGTTATGCCGCGCTGGAGTAGTAATGGCTGAGCTCACCATCAGTCCGATAGGAACTGAGCTGCTGGACGATCCCGCGGCCGATCCGGTCAC